>JASFJY010000231.1:0-5699 GCA_050119415.1 Chromatiales bacterium
GTGCAGCGGTAGCGGCAGCCGTCCTGCACCTTGATGAAGGCGCGCTGGCGGCCCCGTTCCAGCAGGCCGGTGGTGTCGGGCTCCAATGCGGCTTGGGGCATGGTCTTGAGGTCGAGTTCGCGGCTGATGATCTCCACCAGGCGATCCTTGTCCCGGTTATCGATCACCAGATCGATCCCCTGCGCTTGGGCGCCGGCGCTGGGATCGAGGGAGGCATAGCAGCCGCTCACCACCAGGCGGGCGTTGGGATTCTGGCGGCTGGCGCGCCCCAGCAGTTTACGCGATTTGCGCACCGCCTCCTCGGTCACCGCGCAGGTGTTGACCACCAGCAGGTCGGCCTCCTCGGCATGCTTGGTCATGCGATGGCCCTGGGCCTGGAACTGACGGCTCCAGGTCTCCAGTTCCGCCTCGTTGAGGCGGCAGCCGAGGGTTTTGAGATGTATTCGCATCGTATCTGTCGTCAGCCCTGCAGATGTTTTCGGTGTGGCGCAATAGTCAGGCGTGGAAAGGTAGAGATTGCCGCAGACAAATGCAACCACAGGCTCAGGTTTTGAGCTTGTGGATGGAGTATGGAGTATAGTTCGTAACATGCAGTGGTTTGCCCAACTATCCAACGGAGAACATCTGGTTGCGGTCCTCGGCGCTGTAGCGCTATTGCTGCTCGTCTGGATGCTGTTTTGGCTCGCCGGTTCTCGTCAGGGGCAGCGTCGGTTGCAGGAGCGTCTGGAATCCCGAGACCTGACGCTGGAATCCCTGTTGCACGAGCAGGAGCGCCGTTTCGCCCGGGAGCAGGCCGAGCTGCGTGAACTGCTGTCCGATCGCATCACTCGGGGGGCGTTGGCACAGCAGCGGTTGCTGCACACCCTGCAACAGACCCTGCTGGAAAGATCGGGCAGGCTCCATCAGGGGTTGGAGCGGCGCTTCGGCGAGATGCAGCAGCATTTGACCAGCGACGCAGGCAGTCTGCGGGTGGAGCTGTTGGCACAATTCGAGGCGCTGAGAAAGGGCGTTACCGAGACCCTTGGCGAGGGTCGGCTGGCGCAGCAGGAGAAGCTGGGCGAACTGCGCGAATCCCTGGCCCAGTCCCTGGTGCGTCACCGGGAGGCCTTTGACGAGCGACAACTCGAGGCCATGCACCAGCAGCAGGAGACCCTGCGCTCGGGCATGGCCGAGGTGCGCAAGCAGGTGGCCGAGGCCTTGAACCAGCACGCCGACGACTTGGGCAAGCGGGTGCAGGGATTGACTGACTCGACTGACCAGCGGCTCAAGGAGATCAGCGGCCAAGTGGAGAAGCGTCTCAACGAGGGCTTCGAGAAGACCACCGAGACCTTCACCCAGGTACTGACCCACCTGACCCGCATCGACGAGGCTCAGAAGAAGATCACCGAACTCTCCACCAATGTGGTCAGTCTGCAGGAGGTATTGGCCGATAAGCGCTCCCGCGGCGCCTTTGGCGAGGTGCAGCTGTCGGCCCTGGTGCGCAATGTGATGCCGGAGTCGGGCTTCGCTCTGCAGCATACCCTGAGCAACGGCCGGCGTGCCGACTGCGTGTTGTTTCTCCCCGACCCCACCGGCAATGTGGCGATCGACGCCAAGTTTCCGCTGGAGTCCTACCAGCGCATGCTTGACGACCAGCTGGCCGAGGCGGACCGGCAGCAGGCCCAACGTCAGTTTCGCAGCGACATCAAGAAGCATATGGAGGATATCGCCGAGCGCTATATCATCCCCGGCGAGACCTCCGACGGCGCGGTGATGTTTATCCCGGCGGAGGCGGTCTTTGCCGAGATCCATGCCCACTTTCCCGAGCTGGTGGAGGAGGCCTTCCGCAAGCGGGTCTGGCTGGTCTCGCCCACCACCATGATGGCGATCCTGACCACCGCCCGCGCCGTGCTCAAGGATGCCGCCACCCGTGAGCAGGTGCATATCATCCAGGATCACCTGCGGGCCCTGTCGAAGGATTTCGGCCGCTTTCAGACCCGCATGGACAACCTGGCCAGGCATATCGGCCAGGCCCATCAGGATGTCAGCGACGTCAATATCTCCGCGCGCAAGATCAGCAACCGTTTCGAAAAGATCGAGAAGGTGGAGCTGGAGCAGGAGGCGGGTCCCGACCTGCCGGTCTTCCGCAAGGCCTCACTGCCGGAGCCGGGGGATGATTGAACGGCTCGCAACTGATCGCGAGTGAAGGCAAAAAATTTATTGCATCGGCACATAGGGTGCGGCATTGACCGATGTCATGGTTTGCCGATCCTGTACCATCGAGAATAACCGCCGACAACGGAACCGGCCGCCTCTATGTGCATAACCATTCCCTCATCCGCCAACGTGAAACGGGCCCGCCAGTGGGTCGTATGGCAGTGGTTGGCCGCTTCGCCGTTGCGGCTCTATCTGATCGGAGGGACGCTGTTGTCGATTGCCGCCCTGGTGGTGGAATGGGTTGGCTTGGAGGCGGCAGCCGGCTGGTCCCAGTTCAATCTGCACTTTGCCCTGCTTCCCACTCTGTTGCTGGGTGTGCTATTCGAATGGTTGCCTGCGGTACTGAAGGTGACGCCGCTCACCTATGTGCGTTATACCTCCCTGTTCTTTCTGCTACTGCTGTCACAGTTGCTGTTTTACGCCGGTCTGTTCTGGGGGCAGTCACCCGGGCTGCTCTATCTGTTGCCTTTGGGGCTGGTCTGGGGCATCTCCTTGCAGACGCTGCGGGGCATGCTCAAGCTCAGTTATGTCGCTGTCGCCGGTATCGCCGTGGCGGTGTTCTATCTCTTGCTGCTGCTGGGCGGGGCAGGTCTGTTCATCGCCATCGGGCTGGTCGGAGGCTGGCGGTCACTGATGCCTACCTATGCCTGGGCCTGGCTGATACCGCTCTATCTCTCTGCCCTTCTGGTTTTGCTGATCCTGCATCTTAAGACACGATCCGCAAGGGGCCGCTGAAACGACTAGCCCGGATGAAACATTCGGGCTGGCGGTGTTTACCTCAACGGGGCGCTTTCCGTATCATCTGCGCTCATCTTTCCTTGCAGCTGTTTATGAGGGCGAGTCAGCCATTCCATGAGTGACAATATCGACCAGAATCTTGAAGGGATCGAACAGGTCCCACTGAGCCAGTTTACCGAGAAGGCCTACCTGGACTACTCCATGTATGTCATTCTCGACCGCGCCCTGCCGCATATCGGCGACGGCCTCAAGCCGGTACAGCGGCGTATCGTCTATGCGATGTCTGAGCTAGGGCTTAGCGCCACCGCCAAATACAAGAAGTCGGCGCGTACCGTCGGTGATGTATTGGGCAAGTTCCATCCCCACGGCGACAGCGCCTGTTACGAGGCGATGGTATTGATGGCGCAGGAGTTCTCCTATCGCTATCCACTGGTGGATGGCCAGGGCAACTGGGGCTCGCCCGACGATCCCAAGTCCTTTGCCGCCATGCGCTACACCGAGTCGCGGCTGACCGCCTACGCCCAGGTGTTGCTCTCCGAGCTGGGGCAGGGCACGGTAGACTGGGGGCCCAACTTCGACGGTACCCTGAAGGAGCCCTCGATCCTGCCGGCGCGACTGCCCAACCTACTGCTCAACGGCACCTCCGGCATCGCCGTCGGCATGGCCACCGATATTCCGCCGCACAACCTGCGGGAGGTGGCGGCGGCCTGTGTCCATTTGCTGGAGTCGCCCAAGGCCAGCACCGCCGAGCTGATGATGCACCTGCACGGCCCCGACTATCCCACCGAGGCGGAGATCATCACTCCGGTGCAGGAGTTGAGCAAAATCTACGAGAACGGCAACGGTTCGATCCGTATGCGCGCGGTCTATGAGCGGGAGAACGGTGACGTCATCGTCACTGCCCTGCCGCACCAGGTCTCCGGCGCCAAGGTGCTGGAGCAGATCGCCGCCCAGATGCAGGCCAAGAAGCTGCCGATGGTGGAGGACCTGCGTGATGAGTCCGACCACGAGAATCCCACTCGCCTGGTCATTGTGCCGCGCTCCAACCGGGTCGATGTGGAGCGCCTGATGTCACACCTCTTCGCCACCACCGATCTGGAGCGCACCTACCGGGTCAACCTCAATATGATCGGCGTCAACGGGCGGCCGGCGGTCAAGGACCTGCACACCCTTCTGAAAGAGTGGCTCGGTTTTCGCACCGAAACGGTGCGTCGGCGCCTGCAGTACCGCCTCGATCAAGTCAACGAGCGGCTGCACATCCTCGAGGGCCTGATGGTCGCTTACCTCAATATCGACGAGGTGATCGCCATCATCCGCTATGAGGAGGATCCCAAGGCGGAACTGATCAAGCGCTTCTCCCTCAGCGAGACCCAGGCCGAGGCGATCCTCAACCTGCGTTTGCGCCACTTGGCTAAGCTGGAGGAGATGAAGATCCGCGGCGAACAGAAGGAGCTGGAGCAGGAGCGCAAGAAACTGGAGCGGATTCTGGGTTCGAAACAGCGACTGCGCACCTTGATTCGCAAGGAGATCGAGGCCGACGCCGAACAGTTCGGCGACCCGCGTCGCTCGCCGATCCGCGAACGCGCGCCGGCCGAGGCGCTAGCCGAGACCGACCTGACCCCGAGCGAGCCGGTTACCGTGGTGCTGTCGGAGAAGGGCTGGGCGCGCACCGCCAAGGGGCACGATATCGACCCCGTCGGCCTCAATTACAAGGCTGGAGACGGTTTTCTGGCGGCGGCACGCCTGCGTAGCAACCAGCAGGCGGTTTTTATCGACTCCAACGGCCGCAGCTATTCCCTGCAGGCTCATACATTGCCCTCGGCGCGCAGTCAGGGTGAGCCGCTGACCGGACGGCTTTCCCCGGCCCCTGGCGCGGTGTTTCAGGCCGTGCTTGGCGGCGATCCGCGGGATGAGTACCTACTCGCCTCCGATGCGGGTTACGGTTTCCGCACAAAATTGTCCGACATGTTTGCCAAAAACAAATCGGGTAAGGCGTTGCTCAACCTGCCGAAGGGCGGCAGGGTCTTGCCGCCGGTGTCGCTCACTGATGCCGCCAGCGACCGGGTGGCGGCCATCACCAACGAGGGGCGCATCCTGGTCTTTGCCGTTTCGGAACTGCCCGAGATGGCGCGCGGCAAGGGCAATAAGATTATCGGCATCCCGGCCAAGCGTATCGCCGACCGGGAGGAGTTCGTGGTGGTCCTGGCGGTGGTACCGCGGGGACAGAGCCTGACCGCCCACGCAGGCAAGCGCTATATCGTGCTTAAGCCGAGCGATCTCGACAGTTACCAGGGAGAACGGGGACGCCGCGGCAACAAGCTGCCTAGAGGCTTCCAACGGGTCGATAGGGTGGAAGTGGGCTGAATCGGCGCTGGATCAAAATCGGCGGAGGACTCTTCATCTAGGCCTCAAGCAGGTTATTCACGCTACGATAAGCCTAAGTAAGCCGCAATTGGACGCGAATCACCGCAAAATGGCGCGAATAGTTCACATATAAATGATTTAATTGCGCTAATTGGTGGTGATTGGCGTTGATCTGCGGTCTATTTTGTCTGTAGGGTGCGGTTTGCCGTACCGTAAGAGGAAGGGTGCCCCAAAATCCAATCGTGCGATTGGCGTGGAGCCCCGACCGATTCGACGTTATAATCGGCCGTTTCGCGAAAGTGGCGGAATTGGTAGACGCGCTGGATTTAGGTTCCAGTGGGGGAACCCGTGAGAGTTCGAGTCTCTCCTTTCGCACCAGAGTCATAAGCCGGCCCCGGTCG
>JASFJY010000232.1:0-5677 GCA_050119415.1 Chromatiales bacterium
ACCGAATCGAGTGCCCGCGGCAGGGTGGATGCCCGGTTATGGCTGGGAATGATGACCGATATCAACATGGGCTTAGGATAACCCCAAGTAAGGGAGTGATAAATCTTTGAAGATGTTGGCAAACTCATTATAAGTTTTCGCCTATGCTTCAAGTCGCCGTTTTCGAAAACTCATTGAAGAAGTCGATCGAGATGTGATAAACACAGGTCTAGCAAGGGACGATGCTTTTTTTTCATGAGGTTGGTTATATGGGCATTGCGCCCGGGAGAAGTGCTAGAGGTGTCTTCACGAAGGTTTGATACTGATGCAGTCTTGCAGAATATTATGGATGGGAACAGAGGCGCCTTCGAAGCCTTTTACGAGCGATACCGAGGGCGTATCTATCGTTTCATCGCCAGACAGTACGGCACCGGAGACAACGGCAAGGCGGCCTACTACTCTGCCTGGCGTCATCTGGTTGTGAGCAGCCGTTCCTGCCACTCCCCCAAGGAGCTGAAGTTCAGTTTCTATCACAACCTGGGGAAATCGAGTAAGGACAATTCCCAGCAGAAGTTCGCGCAGAGCCAAACAAACTACCTGCCCCGGGATATCGAAGAGGACGGCAAGTGGTCGGTGGTTTTCATTGAACAGTTCCGGCGCCTGCCCGAGTCGATGAAAAAGCGCTTTCTTTTCAAGCATGAGATAGGCCTCCGCAACAATGCGATTGCCCGCATTTTCGATGACAAGCGCATTCACATCGATAAGTCGATCGAAGAGGCGGAGCGACTCCTGCGCCTGCACATGAGCGAAGCCGGCTGCCCGGAAAGCATCCCTCTGGACAAGCTCTATCGCGAAAGCCGGGTGGTCAAGCCGCCGGCACATTGGAACAACGAGATTCTCGATTCCTTCGAGATCTGGATGAAGCAGGCCGAAAACCCGTATTTCAAGCCTGCTGTCGCCGAAGTGGAGGAGCCGCAGGAAGAGGAAGGCGGATTTCGGGAGAGGCTTACAGAATGGGTCTCGACAGTGAAGCAGCGCGCCTCTCAAATCAAGTCTGGAATGGGTGGTAAGAACAAGAAACAGCGTCTCTCTACGTAGCGCCACTAAGCTTGCGGCAGTCTGAATCCTAGCCCGAATGTTTCATCCGGGCTAGCCCGCGCAGCAGCCCCTTCCAACACCAAGGCTTTCTGCCGCTCGATAGCTGGTGTAGAATTCCCGCCTTTTCGAGAGCGGAAGCTATCATGCAAGACATCAACCCGATCATCAATCAGATCGATGACTTGAAGGGACGCAGCGCCTCCCTCAGGGGGTATCTTTGACTACGAGGGTAAGAAGGAGCGATTGACCGAGGTCCTGCGCGAGCTGGAGGATCCAGATATCTGGAACGACCAGGAGCGTGCCCAGGCCCTGGGACGGGAGCGTGCCTCCCTCGAGACGGTGGTGCTCACCCTGGACAACCTTGGCGCAGGACTCGATGATGCCTCAGACCTGCTGGAGATGGCGGTCGAGGAAGCGGACGAGCAGGCCGTTACAGCCATCGCGGGGGACGTGAAGGCGTACGAGAAACAGGTCTCCGAACTGGAGTTCCGTCGCATGTTCTCCGGCGAGACCGATCACTGCAACACCTTCCTCGACATCCAGGCCGGCTCCGGCGGTACAGAGGCTCAGGATTGGGCGGAGATGCTGCTGCGCATGTACCTGCGCTGGGGTGAGCGGCGAGGCTTCAAGACCGAACTGATCGAGGTCTCCGCCGGCGAGGTGGCCGGCATCAAGAGCGCCACCGTGCGCTATGAGGGGGACTACGCTTTCGGCTGGCTGCGTACCGAGACCGGCGTGCACCGGCTGGTGCGCAAATCCCCCTTCGACTCGGGCAACCGCCGTCACACTTCTTTCGCCGCGGTCTTCGTTTCGCCGGAGATCGACGATTCCATCGAGGTGGAGATCAATCCCGCCGATCTGCGCATCGACGTCTACCGCGCCAGCGGCGCCGGCGGGCAGCACGTCAACCGCACCGAATCGGCGGTGCGTATCACCCACAACCCGACCGGCATCGTCGTGCAGTGTCAGAATGATCGCTCCCAGCACAAGAACAAGGCCACCGCCATGAAACAGTTGAAGGCCAAGCTCTACGAGCTGGAGATCCAGAAACGCAGCGCCTCCCAGCAGGAGGTGGAGGAGAGCAAGTCGGACATCGGCTGGGGCAGTCAGATCCGCTCCTATGTGCTGGATCAATCACGCATCAAGGACCTGCGCACCGGCGTCGAAACCGGCAACACCCAGGCGGTGCTCGACGGCGGCCTCGATACCTTCATCGAAGCGAGCCTCAAAAGCGGTCTCTGACGGCAAGGACCTTACAACGCTTGGATTTTTAACGAGTATATGAACGATCAAACAGACGAGAATAAACTCATCGCTCAGCGACGCGAGAAACTAAAGCAGCTGCGCGAGAATGGCATCCCTTTTCCCAACGACTTCCGACGCAATACCATGGCGGGCGAGCTGCATGCCGAATACGACGACAAGAGCGACGAGGAGCTGGAAGCGCTGGCTCTGCGGGTCAGCCTGGCCGGCCGCATGATGAGCCGCCGCGTGATGGGCAAGGCGAGCTTCGCCCATCTGCAAGACATGACCGGGCGCATGCAGCTTTTCGTCCAGCGCGACGTCCTGGAGGAGGGACTCTACAACCAGCAGTTCAAAAAATGGGATATCGGCGACATCATTGGCGCCGAGGGTCGGCTGTTCAAGACCAAGACCGGCGAGCTGTCGGTCAAGGTCGACAAGCTGCGGCTGTTGACCAAGTCGCTGCGGCCCTTGCCGGAGAAGTTTCACGGCCTGTCGGATCAGGAGCAGCGCTACCGCCAGCGCTATGTGGACCTGATCATGAACGAGACCACCCGCGAGACCTTCAGAATGCGCACCCGCATTATCCACTTCCTGCGGCAGTTCCTCGACGACAAGGGCTTCATGGAGGTGGAAACCCCGATGATGCAGGTGATCCCCGGCGGTGCCACCGCGCGCCCCTTTATCACCCGCCACCATGCCCTCGATATGGAAATGTTCCTGCGTATCGCGCCGGAACTCTACCTCAAACGTCTGGTGGTGGGCGGCTTCGAGCGGGTCTACGAGATCAACCGCAACTTCCGCAACGAAGGGCTCTCGACCCGCCACAATCCCGAGTTCACCATGCTGGAGTTCTACGAGGCCTATGCCGACTACCACACCCTGATGGACCTGACCGAGGAGATGTTGCGGGCCCTTTGCCAGGCCGTACTCGGCACCACCCAGGTCAGCTACCAAGGTGAAATCTACGACTTCGCCAGCCCCTTCCAGCGCATGACGGTGAAGGGGGCGATCCTACACTTCAATCCCGATATCACAGCGTCGGAGCTGGATGACCCGGAACAGGCCCGGGCCATTGCCAGGCGCCTGGAGATCCCGCTCAAGGAGAGCTATGGCCTCGGCAAGGTGCAGATCGAGATCTTCGAGAAGACGGTGGAGCATCGGCTGATGAACCCCACCTTTATCACTGCCTATCCTACCGAGGTCTCGCCTCTGGCCCGGCGCAACGACCGAGATCCCTTAGTCACCGACCGCTTCGAGTTCTTCGTCGGCGGTCGCGAGATCGCCAACGGCTTTTCCGAACTCAACGACGCCGAGGACCAGGCCGAGCGTTTCCGCAAACAGGTGGAGGAAAAGGAGGCCGGTGATGACGAGGCGATGCACTACGACGACGACTATGTGCGCGCCCTTGAGCACGGCATGCCGCCGACCGCGGGCGAGGGCATTGGCATCGACCGCCTGGTGATGCTGCTGACCGACTCACCCTCCATTCGTGATGTATTGTTGTTCCCGCACATGCGGCCTGAGGTTTGATTTTTTTAGTCCGTAAATGAACAAGTTAAACCTGTAGCATTCGTTTACGGACTAAGAAAAGTCAATGCCCGTAGAGTAACAATCCCTCCGCATGCTCGAGATGCTGCGGTGTGCCGGCCAGCACCAGTACATCACCCGCCTGTAGGCGGGTCTGCGGTGCCGGTGACTCGCCGCGGATGCCGCCGCGCCGCACCGCGGTGACGCTCACCTGCCAATCCCAAAGGTGCAGTTCCTCGATGGTGTGCTCGACCGCATAGGCCCGCTCCGGCAGGGTGACGGTGTGCAACCGCTCCTGGTAGGCATCGGCATGTTCGATGTCCAGTGCCTCCTCGCCGTGGAAAAAGTCGCGCAGCAGCTTGTAGTGGTTCTGGCGGATGTCACGCATGATCTTGAAGATACGCGAGCCGGGTACCTTGAGCAGCAACAGCAGCTGTCCGCCCATCATCAGGCTGGCCTCCACCGCCTCCGGCATGACTTCGGCGGCGCCGGCGCGCTCCAGCTCCTCCATGTGGCTGTCATCTTTGGTTCGTACCAGCACCGGCGGCGCCTGGGAACGCTCGTTCACATGGGCGAGAATCTTCATCGCGCTGGAGTGGTCCTCGAAGGTCAATACCACTGCGCTGGCACGCTCCAGGCCGGCGGCCTGCAGGATCTCATGGCGCACCGTATCGCCGAAATGGACAGGCTCGCCGGCCTCGTGGGCCTCGCGCACCACAGCCGGATCCAGATCGAGGGCCACGTAGGGGAAGCCCTCCTGGGACAGCAAGCGGCCGATGTTTTGTCCGATGCGGCCGTAGCCACAGATGATTACATGGCGTTCCAGGTCTCTGGCCTCCTTTTCGATCTCCGGCATACCGCTGTCAACGCCATGACCGCTGCGCATTTGGCATAAGATTTCGCTCAGGCGTCGATTGTGACGGATCAGGAAGGGGGAGCAGGCCATGCTGATGATGATGGCAGCGAACAGCAGTTGACTCGCTTCGTTTGCTAACAGGCCATGGCCCAGCGACAGGTCGAGCAGCACAAAGCCGAACTCGCCCCCCTGGGCCAGCAGCAGGCCGCTGCGCAATGCGCTGGCCGTGGAGCGGCCACTCACGCTTACCAGCAACAGGATCACCAGTCCTTTGAAGAGAATCAGTCCCAGCGAGAGCAGCATCACCCAGTGCAATATGGGTAACAGCGACAGTAGATCGACCCGCATGCCGACGGTGACGAAAAAGAGGCCGAGAAAGACATCCTGAAAGGGGCGAATGTCCGCCTCGATCTGGTGACGGTATTCGGTTTCACCCAGCATCATGCCGGCGAGGAAGGCGCCGAGTGCCAGCGAGAGGCCCGCCTCATGGGTCAGCCAGGCGGCGGTCAGGGAGACCAGTAGTACAGTGAGGGTAAAGAGTTCGGCGGAGCGGGCGCGCGCGATCTCGTGAAACAGCGGCCGCAGCAGCCAGTGGCCGATGGACATGATGGCGACAAAGACCAAGGCCGCCTTCACCACCGCCAGAAAGAGCGGTATCAGCCCCCCCGACTCGCTGTCGCCCGCGAGGATCGGGATAACCACCAGCAGCGGGATCACCGCCAGATCCTGAAACAACAGGATACTCACGCCCAGCCGGCCGTGCTCCGAATTGAGTTCCACCTGCTCCGAGAGCTGCTTGATGACGATGGCGGTGGAGGAGAGGGCGAGGATGGCGCCGGTAATTATGGCGGCCTGGGGTGAGAGACCCAGCAGCCAGGCGAGCAATCCGATGACGGCGCCGGTGAGCGCCACCTGGCTGCCGCCGAGTCCGAACACACTGCCCTTCATGGCGATCATCTGCGGTAGGGAGAA
>JASFJY010000233.1:0-5664 GCA_050119415.1 Chromatiales bacterium
GACAATGGGAGAAACAATGACCCTTTCGCCACTGTCCGGTAAATCGACATACCAGCCTTTGTAGGCTTCGTAGCTGATCGGATTGTCGCTGAGAAGCCGTAGCTGCTGGTCCCCACTGGATGTTAGTGTGAGGGTCTGCTCCAGCAATACAGGATCGGTAGCGGAGCGGTTGAAGTCAAGCGCCGTACCGCTGTCCCAGACACCGTAAAAGCTGTTGGTACCCGTAGTGATCGGATCGTTCTCCGTCATATACTGCCCCGTACCAAAGAAGACCATGGTATTCGGCTGGGTCGCATCGTGCCGCTCGATGGGATGCAGGGTCACGATGGGTTGAGCGGTGATGGGCTGGCCTCGCACGTCTGTGCCGTCGAGATAGTTGGCGGTTATTAACGGCGCCGGATCCGTCGCGGTACCGTAGGCCACGCCCCAGGTGGCGGCATCATCGGAGGAGAGATCGAAGACCCAGAGATTGCCTTTCAGGTCACCCGCATAGGCCCGATCGGCTACCCGGTCCGCACCCAGGTCCACAACGGCTGGCGTGCTCAATCCGTTGCAATCGCTGCCTGCATCCAGGCAATCGCCGTTCGCAATGGAACCCACACCCGTGGTGATTTTGCGTACGGATGGTGTTCCCTGATCGAGATACTTGATGAACAACACCGCCTCTCCGCTGGCGCCCTCCCCGGCCTGGTTATAACCGTTGCCGAAGATGGCCGCCCAGCGATCGTCGTTCATTTTGACAATGGTCGGCTTGCTGTAGGTGTAGCCCAACTCGGGATCGGTGAACTCCCAGAGGATATTGTTCGATACCGCGGTGGCATCCGTAAACTTGCTGGGATCGGTGACATCGAGGGCGTAGATCGCCCGACCACCAGCGCGCAGACCACCCACCAGCAGGGTGTGCCAGGCATCACCAGTCCCATCAGTATTGGCGTAGACCTCGCCCAGCGCGGGCTCTATATCCACATAGTATCGGTGTTTATAGTTCGGGTCGGCCAACCAGTGGAGGCCAAAATCCTCCTCATCCGAGAAGACGGCCTGCGGATAATAGGCAAAGACCTCCTTACCGCTATCCGCGTTGAATGCGTGCAGCGCACCGTCGTTGGCGCCCACATAGAGCATCTTCTGGCGCCCCTTGATGCCGGGATTTACTTCAGCGTCAGGTGGATTGTTTGCCCATGCCTGATAGGAGCTTGCGGCGATTGTGTCAGGGTAGGTGTCAGGATCGGGGTCGCCCACGAAGACCGGCGATGCGTGAACGATATCGCCGAGGCGGTGGCCATTGCGAGTACGAAAATCGGTGACATCGTCTCCTTCATTGCCGGTATCACCCCGCAGATACTCCACCAGACTCTCGCCAAATGCCTGGTTGGCCGCTTTCTCTATATCATCCTCTGTATCGAGCGCGTAGGGAGCATCGTACAACAGGTCGTTGACTTGTGCCTGACTCAGTTCGGTGTTCGCATTTAACGATGTGTAGTCCGACGGAAAAGCAAAGGGTATACCATCGTTGCCGTTGTAGGTAACCAGAATACGTTGGTTGATATCCATGGTCTCGAGTTCAGTATGGGCACCCCAGACGACACTACCTATGGCACCACCGGTAAACTCCATGGCATAGATCTGGCCCGACCAGTCGGTCGCATCGAACCTGCCCAGGTAGAAATTGCCGCCGTTGATCATATTGAAGGTGTTCACGGCCACGGCCGCGGCTGCGGCGGGCTTGCGCTCGCTGATCTCACTGATCGCCTGCTGCATTTTATTGATGAGTTCATCAGGCACTTTAGCGCTGAGAAAACGTCCCCGACCATTCCAGGCGGCGTGTTTCATATCGTCCGCGGTGGTGTTCGTATTCGCGACGGGTGTCGGCCAACCGTCGAAACCTGCACCGCAGCTGCTGGGCCACTTCTGATCCGCAAGGCTGTCGGTCCGGTTTTTGGGGATACACTCGTTTCCGCTTGCATCTTTCTCAGGTATGGTTCCGTCAATACCGAAGGAGACGGTGAAGGTCACCAGATGCTGGGCGTCGTTGGTGTCGAAACACTCCTGGGTCTTGTTGCCTTCAGTGTCATAACAGGCAACATTGCTATCCGATCCCTTGGGTATGGCCACTGCCGGAACCTTGTTATCCAGATTCGTCAGCAGATCACCCTTATAGATGTCCATGGCCACGTCAGCCAACGTGTTACTAACGCTATCCGCATAAGACTGTTCGTCGAAAATGTTGTCGGTACTACTAGTACCATCCGAATTACCGACACCCGGCGCCGTACCGTTCCAGAAGCCGTCGGAGAGCAGCACCACGAAATTCTGTTGACAGGTCCCGCCCAAATCCGCATTTAAGATCGGGGAGTAACCGGCGGCGCTGTTGGTAGCATCACTGCTACTGAGTGTTCTGCCAAACAGCTCTGAACCGCTCATACTGTTGCTGAAGTATTCGCCCACAGCCTCGAGGTTGCGCCGCAGGGCGGTTCCTCTATTCGAATCGACGCCAAGCAGATTGTCGAGCAGTGTCTCTTTATTGGCCACCGCCGTAGCATTGATCGGCATCGTCAGGTCATCCATATCCTTGACCGGGGTACCGACTTGGTGGTCACCAGTGACATGCAGGTTGCTGCTTTCTGTGTTGAGAACCCCCAATCCCAGCCTGTCCCTTGACTTCGCGATAATCTCACTCACCGCCCGCTTCATCACATATTCACGCTTGCGATAGTAACTAAACCAGTTGGCAAAGTTTGTCTTATCCTCCTCCGTCGTCATATCGGAGATGTATATTCTGTCATTAACATCAATGGTGTCGTTTCCATCATCGGAACACTCGCCATCTTCATACACACCGTCACCGTCGTCATTCCACTTATAGTAAAAGGCACCCGTTTTTCCACTGACCTGGGCGTCGTCGAAAGCAGTGGTCAGATTACAAACCCTTCCCCCATCATTGTTTACCTGGAATTCAAGCACCTCGACCCACCACCTGGGATCGACATCGACATTAGTTGCACAGGCCTCTGTACTCGCACCACCTTCGTACGGATTGACTCGGGCCGCGGTGACTGTCTGATCGACAAAGTCATTGCCATTGGTGTCCTCACCGTACCATGGCGTATAGGTCTTGGTGGGGTCAAAGGCCATGGCGTTGTAGCCGACGCAGTGCTCCAGATTGTTCTGTATATCCGTGCCGGGCTGATAGGTGAGATTGCCCCTGTTTTCGCCATCGTTATAGATAGCAATGGCGCCTTCTGTCATCAGCACCTCCCAGTCCATGCTTCCCGAGTTGTCCAGGAGGAAGAAAATGTTGGGCTGCACACCCTGGGCCAGAAATAGCGGCACCTGGGAGAGTGAACCGGGCGCAGCATGGGTCTGCGCTGACGCCAGTGTCAAGAGTGCCGCCGCCAGCGGCGTCATATACCTGTTTCGGACAATGCGTTTGTGCGTTTTCATATACTTCAATCCTTTGATGAATGAACACATCCCCCCCCTCAGAGGGGCAAGACGACGTGACTTTGCAGGACATGTCGCGTGGACGTGTCCTGTCCCCAAGCAATAACGGTAACTCTGAAGGCATGGAGCGGCGGCTCATCGCCACCCTGCGACGTACCCAAGGTGATATTCTTCGCCGGGATACCGGTCGGCCCCACATACTCGATGATGAACTGGGGCTGTTTCGCCACAGTATCGATTTCATTGTCGCCATCGATATCCTCACCGATCGAGGAGAGCTTTACGTCATACAGCGACTTAGACTCAGTAGAGGAATCGCTCAAGGCGATGAAACCCTTGGGCAACTTGCAGGCGGCATTTGCCATATCACTGCACCACTGTTTTTCGTCCCGCGGATTAAATTCACAATCGACCTTGCCCGCGCACACCTTGGCGCTGTCAGGGTGGGAGTCAATGGCCGTGTAGAGCCCGTCATCTTCACTTGTTCCCCTGAACCACCAGGCCGAATCATCCATGTCCAATATATCCGGATCGTTTTTATACTTCTTGTACATCCACTGCTCGGCAATGCGCAATCCCTGCTCCGCCGCCTGGAAGGCCGTGATGGACTGAGAATAGTTACCGGCCATGCGCTGCTCCAGGGTTGAATTCCCCATGCCCGAAATCGCCAATACGGTCATGATCAACAGCACGATCAGTGAAAATATCAGCACCGCGCCTCGTTGCCGCAACGGCATCGCCATCCCGCTGTTGCGGGTCAGTCCGCTTATAGTCAGTTTATGATCCCTCATGTATCCAACCCCATGTTTCGTAGTTTAACGATAAAGGTGTAGGTCCTCGTGACGTCATTGCCCCTAACCTGGTTCATAACCATGGTGAGTATCACCTTTATACCAGTGATATCGGCATTGCTGATGGTGTCCGACCAATCGACATAGCGGTCCGCATTGCCGTCTTCGTTAGCGGAGGAATCGAGTCCGTACGCGACCTGGAAATTCGTTATGTCGGGCATCAGCATCTCCCTGTTGCCACCGCCCCTGGTTACACACAACCCGGTATCGCCATTGGCATCGGTGCAAACATCGTAGGTGACATCCTCAGTGGAGTAGATTTTGGCCCTCGATAGATCGGCATCGCCGTAGGCCACATTGAAACTCTTCTCGGCATTGGAGAGTCCGCCAACTGTTATGCCCGTCTCATGTTTCAGGCCCACGACACCTTCGGGAGGAGATTTGTCGTCGTCTGCATCGTTGTGTTGAAATCCCGTGGTAACGAAAATATCGCCGCCGTCACAGTTAGCCACCAATAGCGGCATGGCAACCCGTTCTGACTCGTCCAGATCGAAGTTAGCTGACAAGGCCTCGTACAATGCCGTACTGGTCGAAATGTAGATGGGATCATTCGAATCCTTACCCGAGCCGACCAAAACGTCGGTACCCGTGCTGGGTTTTGCGTAGGAGATGGTTAGGCTATCTGGGGCCGTATCGCTGCCGCCGTCTTCACCATCGACAACGTCCCTGACGGCTGAGGTACCCGTGATGCGGTTGTTGATGGTCGCGCTGGCCTTCTCAAAGGGCAATGCGCAACCCGTGTAGCCAACCAGGCTTAGATCCTTGGTCAATCGGTCGGCGATATAGCGGAAGTTCTCCTGCACCCGAGAGAGGTCCTGTTCGAGCAACATTGTCTCTTTGCTGGCCATGAATATGGAGACCGCCCCAGCCATAATCACCAGACTGAGCAACAGGGCCAGCATGAGTTCGACAAGCGTCAATCCTTCGCATCGACTCATCATCATCTTCCCTCTCATGGCACGACACTCGTTATATAGGCCACGTTGGGCGTATCAGGATTCCTGTCGTCGTCCCACCATACCTTGATGGCGAAAACGTCCGTGCCATTGGTATCCGCGATGCCGTCACATTGATGGTTATCACTGCCTGTACCGTCATAAGGCGTGCCATCCCTGCAGATGACGCCCTGGCCGCTGGGCAATTGAGTCTCTATGGTGGTGATCCATTCATGGGCGTCGTGATCCGCAAGTGTTGCATAGGTGCAACCGCTTTCTATGCAATCGGGATCGACTCCTGCCTCTGTAATCAGATCGTATTCCTGGCGAACAGCATCCGTATCTGGATTTCTTATGCCAGCCACATTCGCACGCAGTCTGTCAGCGGCGTCCGCAGCAAGGTAGGCGGCTATAGAACTGTGGAATGCCGCCTGATT
>JASFJY010000234.1:0-5661 GCA_050119415.1 Chromatiales bacterium
GGTGCATCATGGTTGCGCCGAGCCCTGTTCAGAGTTTAAGAATCCCTACCGCCTTGAAGCCTACAAGGTCATGATGAACGAAGGATTGGTATCGATATGCTCAGATAGCAATATCATTCAAGCTAGAATGATGAGAAATCGTTAAGCAGGAATAGGGTTGAGAAACACGAAGACAGCTATCCTAACAATAAGGGCGGTCTTACAAAGATGCGATGGCCTTGCCATTACCGACTGGCAGAAATGCTTGTTCTGGCTATGATGCGTTTATCCACGAATGCCAGCGAGCGGAACGGATTGTTTTCTATCAACTCACTGAGCAAACCAGATAAGTTAAGTCGAGTCGACCAAAGTATTTTAGTTAAATCGATTAAAATCAGCCCTCTCCCACTGGGAGAGGGCGCTTAACAGGTATAAGCTTGCAGTAACATCCTCACATATTCTCAAATGAGAATTTCTGCTATTAATCGCTTATTTCCAAAGCTTTTCCCAGTCAAAATTATTCTCAAATTCCTCTAATTCTGGACAATCACTTAAATCATTACATGAAAAGCTGTAATCCCAAGAATAGCTGGAATCTTGATCATTAGATGGATCCTGGGTTGGTTCCGGTGTCGGTTCAGGTGTCGGTTCAGGTGTCGGTTCAGGTGTCGGTTCAGGTGTCGCCGAACTGTCAGTAAATTGAACATTATCCAATAAACCGCCATATAAGCCAGTGGCCCCCTGTAATCGTGAATACATCCAACTTAACTCATGTGTACCATCAGCAATTTCCCAGGTTTGTGTATTCCAGTCAGCCTCACCATCAATCATGGCCATGCCCAAACCATCGATAGCGAACCTAATAAAGTCATTATCTTTTTTCGGTGCAGCTTTCCAACGGAACGTTATGGTACCAGGGCCTGTTACCTGCGTGGTCAGAACAGAGTAGTCGCGATCACTTTGCAAATCACCGGATTTTGCGGCACTTCCGTTGACATAACTGCTGTCATTATCCACCACCCACGGGAAATCACTACCGGTAAACCACGGGAGATTGGTATTGTCTAGTGCCTCACCCAAATCAGCTTTAGGCGCTGTCATTGCATGGGTATCAACTGTGACTGTTGGATTTTTATCGCTGCTTGTGCTGAATGAGAGTTTCGCGGACTTACTTCCTTCTTCCGGACTTGAAAATTTGATAATAACCGAGCATTGCTGATCGGCTTCCAGTACCTTTTGTTGGCAAGTATCGGACTGTATGGAAAATTCAGGATCCCCGCTGATCATGGTGCTTTGCACCAAGATAGACGAGTTGCTGTCATTGGCCAGGGTTACCTCGCGAGTTGACTCTAATCCCACACCAATCAAGCCAAAAGAGAATCTAGACGATGGCAACACCGTCAAATCCGGCGTGGTGCTACCATCCATTTTGCCCGCTATCCAATCAAGGTAACGGGATACTCTGGTAAACACGCCTGGGGTGTGTCCGAGGGCGCACTTAGTGGTAGTAAAACTGGATATGCCTAACAGTTTATAATCGTTACTGCCCTCCGGTACTAACAGTGGTCCTCCACTGTCCCCTGCACAGGTATCACCGGCAGCCTCCGTTTTCTTACCCGCACAGAGCATCTTGTCCGTGACTTTCATATTATAGTCGGAATAATCGCATTCTTTATGGTTCCGCAATGGAACGTCAGTATGTAACAGAACATCGGAGGCAGGACTCTCTCGATCCTGGCCCGTAGCACCCCAGCCCGCGATATACAGTGTCGTACCCTCTGCAAGACTATCATCCAACTGTACCGATGCCAGCTCGACCGGTCGCTTACTCGATGGTGTTGCCAATTTCAGTAGTGCGATATCATTGTCAAGAGTTTCATCATTGTATTGTTCGTGAATATATATCCGACTTACATCACGTAATTCACCACCGCTGAGGTCGGTAAGACTGAGGCCGCCAATATAAGCCTGTGTTGAACCGGGGTTAGAACTGATTACACAGTGTGCTGCAGTTAACACCCACTTATCTCCGATAAGGTTGGCGCCGCAGGAACTCTGTTTACTCTTCTTACCAAGTAATGCAGTCATCCAAGGGTACCTGTCAGCCGTGGCCGGAGTTCCGCCGACGACAAAGGGTTTGAATGTGCCACTCTGATTACCTGAGTCGGCGATAGCCTGACTATTGCTAACTACAGCAAGACAGAGTGAGTAAAAAAATAACTTTGAGAACTTCATTGGTACCTCATAATGTTGTTATCTGACTGTTTTTTTTAGCTAGAAAAACAGGGAGTCTAGATTTATCCATGTGGCTCTAAAAATATTTTAAATCCTTTGATAGCAAAATATATACTATCAAAAAAATAGTATCGTGATCTTTCTAGCAACTTGAGTTTGATGTGTGGAATTAATATCTAAGAATTTAGATATCAATAAAATTTAGTAGCGCTATCCAACGTTAAGACCGTGAATGAAGTTTGTATATTGTTTGAGATTTATCATATAGCAGTTGATGCGGGCGTCTAAAATCGATACAAAGACAACATATTGAGTTTTCTAAAAAATTGGCGCGGTTACATTCAGGCAGCACAGAATTCCATTAACAAAAATTATAATAGAAGTTACATGCGCTGGCCTTTCCGCAATCGACGCCAATTCTTTGCACTTATCGGGCTACATTAAGACTCGATATTAATCAGTTATTGCATCACGTTCATTGGGAACTTACCGCCTTCACAGCAGCTGCTGCGTCAAGCAGACCGGCTCCACAACCATCGCATTTGCCAGGGAAAGGACGTGCAGTATCCTTGAGAACCTGCTCTACTTCGTCAGGCGTTATATCAGGCTTGGCGGAATAGAGCAGTGCTGCAACGCCGCTGACGTGGGGTGCCGACATGCTGGTACCATCCATGTACATATAATTGTCGGAACCAAACTCGGTAGTGCCCGAGTTGTAGGTGGAGAGAATGCCGACGCCCGGAGCGGCGATGTCGACCACATCGCCATAGTTCGAGAACTTAGCACGGTTTCCTTTCTTATCGATTGAGGCCACGTTAATCACGCCGTCACAGTTGCCGGGTTCCACACCAGAGGCGTTTTTATTTTCATTACCCGCAGATACGACGACGGTTGCACCCAAACCACGGGCCTGATGGATCGCGTTCTGCATGGTATTGGAGCAGGTCTTCTTTTCGGCGCCCAGGCTCAAATTGATAACTTGAGCAGGGGTCTTGTTGGTCGGGACGCCCTTGAGTTTACCACCGGCGGCCCAGATGATGGCATCTGAGAAATCAGAAAGCCAGCCGGCGTTGCATTTACCGAGGACGCGTACAGGCAGAACTTTCGCCTTGAACGCAACGCCAGTGACACCGATGTTGTTTGACACCGCGGCGACTGTGCCGGAGGTATGGGTGCCATGCCAGGTGTTCTGAGTAATACCCTTGCATTCGGCGTCATACGTTCCAGAGTCGAACGCGTCCTTATCGCGCCCATCGCCATCAGTGGATAGTTTAACGTCGCCTATCATATCGTAGCCGGGGAGTTGCAGATTGCCTACCAGATCTTCGTGCTTTGTGTAACCGGAATCGACTACTGCGACTATAACGCCCTCTCCCTGAGTGATGTCCCAGGCATCGGGTAGCCTGGCACCGGTTTTATCATCATAATAATGCAATTGTTCGTTATAGTAGGGATCGGTTGGTGTGAAGAACGGCTGGACGAGTATATCCGGTTCAGCATATTCAACAGTAGGATCGTTCTCGATCTCTTGGATGATCCCCTGAAGTTCCTCGGTGGTTAGTGTCTCATTCAACTCGAAAACCTGCGCGCCAGTGCCAGTGCTGTGCATGTGCGTCATGGCGCGCCCCGTGGAATTTGAGATCCGATCGGCCATGGTTTTGAAAGCGGCCATGCTTTTCGCGGCTCCATCGCGGTATTTCACAATAATGCGATGGCCTTCATTGGCAACTTGGTTTTGAATTGATTGATCGTCACTATCCCCCGGGATGGACGAGTC
The DNA here is from genome assembly GCA_050119415.1 of Chromatiales bacterium. Classification (GTDB taxonomy): domain Bacteria; phylum Pseudomonadota; class Gammaproteobacteria; order Chromatiales; family Chromatiaceae; genus Thiodiazotropha. The sequence goes on from JASFJY010000234.1 coordinate 3,992, forward strand.
GGCATGAGATGGGTTGGTCATGCTCATGCTTGTGAGCAAGAGAGAGAAAGTAATGGCAAAGGATAAGGGTTTAAGAATGCACATAAACATGAACTCCGTTTATTTCCAATAAAAAGCATGTAGATATATAGGCGTATTTATAGAGATAGCATTAATAAGGATGTGCAATCGTTAAGCTAGCTGTAAATTGTGCCTGCAATATAAAACTATATGCGGTCCGGCTCCTAGAGGTTGTGACCGTCAGAGGACAAAGCGATCCCGCATTTGTAAAGACATTTAATCAGTTGCCATTTCGGTATCTGTTCTCATAATGGCCGAACAGTTGAGGCAGGTGTTTAAAATCGATACAAAGTCAAAGTTTTGAGCTTTCAAAAAAATTGACGCGGTTGCTTAAAGGCCAGCACAGAACTCCATTAACAAACTCAAAATAGGAGTTACATGCGCTAACTTTTTTGCAACGGACGCCAATTTTTCGTACTTGCCGGACTACATTAGGACTCGTTATTTATCAAGAATCACATCAGGTTCATTGGTCCTCAACGCATGGCAACCATTGGTCGTTGAAATCAGATGGAATACCCGGTATCTCACACGATTTCGAGCTGCTGTTAGTAGTACTGGAAGTCACCGCCTTCACGGCAGCTGCTGCGTCTAGCAAACCGGCGCCACAACCATCGCATTTGCCAGGGAAAGGACGGGCAGTATCCTTGAGAACCTGCTCAACTTCGTCAGGCGTTATGCCCGGCTTGGCGGAATAGAGCAGTGCTGCTACACCACTGACGTGGGGTGCCGACATACTGGTACCATCCATGTACATATAATTGTCGCTGCCAAACTCGGTTTTGCCCGAGTTGTAAGTGGAGAGAATTCCGACACCCGGAGCGGTGATGTCGACAGCATCGCCATAGTTCGAGAACCTTGCACGGTTTCCTTCCTTGTCGATTGATGCCACATTAATCACGCCGTCACAGTTGCCGGGTTCCACACCAGAGGCGTTAATATTTTGATTACCTGCAGCTACGACGACGGTCGCACCCAATCCACGGGCCTGATAGATTGCGCTCTGCATGGTATGGGAGCAGGTATCCTTCATGGCGCCCACACTCATGTTGATAACTTGGGCAGGAGTCTTGTTGGTCGGGACGCCATTGAGATGACCACCGGCGGCCCAGATGATGGCATCTGAGAAATCCGAAAGCCAGCCGGCGTTGCATTTGCCGAGGATACGAACGGGCTGAACCTTCGCCTTGAACGCAACGCCAGTGACACCGATGTTGTTTGATACCGCGGCGACGGTTCCTGAGGTGTGGGTGCCATGCCAGGTGTTCTGAGTAATATTCTTGCATTCGGCGTCATACGTTCCAGTGTCGAATGCGTCCTCATCGCGCCCATCGCCATCAGTGGATCGTTTAGGATCACCTATCATATCGTAGCCGGGGAGTTGCAGATTGCCGACCAGATCTTCGTGCTTTGTGTAACCGGAATCGAGTACTGCGACTATTACGCCCTCTCCCTGAGTGATATCCCAGGCTTCGGGTAGCCTGGCACCGGTTTTATCATCATAGTAATGCAATTGTTCGTTGTAGTAGGGGTCGGTTGGTGTGAAGAACGGCTGGACGAGTATATCCGGTTCAGCATATTCAACAGTAGGATCGTTCTCGATCTCTTGG
>JASFJY010000235.1:0-5649 GCA_050119415.1 Chromatiales bacterium
GCTGATGATCGAGCGCAAGGGGCCGGAGCTGGAGGGGTCGGAAATCATCGACATCGGTCATGTGGGGGAGGTGGAGAGCATCGATATCAGCGTGGTCCACATGTTGGTCAACAGCAATTTCATACCGGTGATCGCGCCGATCGGAGTGGGCGATGACGGCCACTCCTACAATATCAACGCCGATTTGGTGGCGGGTAAGGTGGCCGAGGTGCTGCAGGCGGAGAAATTGATTCTGCTGACCAACACCCGCGGCCTGCTGGATAAGGATGGCGGTCTGCTAACCGGGCTTTCGGCCGAACGTGTGGGTGAGTTGGTCGCCGATGGCACCATTCACGGCGGCATGCTGCCGAAGATCGCCACCGCGCTGGAGGCCGTCAAGGCGGGGGTGGGGACCTCGCACATCATCGATGGCCGCGTACCCCATGCTATTTTGCTCGAGCTCTTCACTGATGAAGGTGTCGGCACGTTGATCCGGCGACGCTGATGAGTGACGCAAAGCCGTCGCGTCGGCAACTGATTCTCGAGGCCCTGGCGCACGAACTGGAGGCGAATCCGGGTGAGCGCATCACCATCGCCTCTTTGAGTCGGGCAGTAGGGGTTTCAGAGGCGGCCCTCTACCGCCACTTTGCCAGCAAGGCCAAGATGTTCGAAGGGCTCATCGATTTTGCCGAAGAGAATATCTTCACGCGGGTCAACCAGATCCTCAAAGAGCATCCCACTGCGCAGGAGCGTTGCCGGCAGTTGCTCTTTCTGCTGCTGGCCTTTGCAGACCGCAATCCGGGAATCACCCGCGTGATGCTGGGGGAGGCGTTGATCGGCGAAACCGAACGCCTGCTGGTGCGTGTCGGGCAGTTCTTCACCCGCCTGGAGACGCAGCTGAAGCAGATTCTGCGGGAAGGTGAAATGCGCCGGGAGATGCTGACAGACGATCTGAACGCCTCGGCCAACCTGATGCTTGCGCTGGTGGAAGGCTTGATGCACCAGTACCTGCGCAGCCGCTTCGAGATCTCCCCTTTGGCTCAATGGGAAGCCCAGTGGCGGGTTTTGGCGGCGCGGCTGTTCAGCGATTAGGGCTGGCGATCCCTACGTCTGCCGGATTCCCGGGAAGCGCTGATTCGCCACTGAGAGCCGCCTGAAAATTCTCCTTGATGCGCTGGACCTTTTCTCCCCGATTGCACAATGAGCTGCCCTGAGAGTTCTCCTTGCACTGAAGATCCATGAAGATCAGCATCTGGTTGGTCTTGGGATCGAGAATGCGTGAAACGGTGATGCTGATGTCGTCGCTTTCCACCGGTTCGCCGGTCATCAGGATGTTTTCACCGTCCATCTTCACCGGTGTGGTGCTGTGCTGTTTCAGGTAGGCCCTGGCGCGTTGCCAGGGTTGTTCGCAGATCCTGTCATTGCCACAGCTATAGACGTTCTTGAGGGCGTCGGTGTAGGACTGATTGGCTTCCTGCAGGGGATCGTTGATATGTGCAAGCCGTTTGAGTTCCCGAAACCGATTCAGATCATTGGCAAACTTTTGGCGAATACGGTTTTTTTCGTTTTCATGCTTGATGATGGATTGGTAGGAGTCCTTCAGGGCCTGGCGCTTCGTCTCGATGTCTTCCAGGTATTTCACTGAGATGCCTTGACCGCTCAGTTCAAGCTCGGCTGCGTTTTTCTGCATATCCGCCAGGGTATTCTTGAGCCGCTTGATGTTCGATTCCGTGACCCGGATGTAGGTGTCGATGGCCTGAATCTGTCCATCACGCGCCATGGTGATGTCCTCTTCAGTGCGGAAGGTGCGCAATAATACCCGATCCTGCTGCTGTTGCTTCTCTACCAGCCGTGTCTGTTCCAGGCGCAGGCGCTCCTCCTCCGCTTCCTGACGCAGCTGTTCCGCGGTTTTGGCCGCTTCCACACGGTCGATGGTCACACCGTGTTCATCGAGCTGGGAGCGGGCGCGCTTTGCATGGTTGGGCGGGACTTTGTCGGAGTAGTGGGTATGGCCCTCCTCGTCGACCCATTTGTAGAGTTTAGCGGCCTGCACGGCACTCGGCAGGCAGACGAAAGCAAAGAGAATGATAATGAGGCGTATCACAGACATTTACAACATCTCGAACCAGTATGACGACGTAGCTTAAACATTGATTATACTGCTTGCGACATAAGTTAAGATAGCTGCTTTGTGGAACAGTTCACCCTTTTCGTTATCTCATTGCTGGCAAACCTCTTTTCTGCGTTCTCCGGGGGAGGGGCCGGTCTGGTGCAGTTGCCGGCCCTAATTTTCCTGGGTCTGCCCTTCGGTGTGGCCCTGGCTACGCACAAAATCGCCTCCGTGGCATTGGGTGTCGGCGCCACGGTGCGTCATCTGAGAGAGGGGGGGCTGGAACGCCAGTTTGTCATTTTCATGCTGCTGACGGGGGTGCCGGGGGTGGTCATCGGTGCCAGCCTGATTCTGCAAGTGCCTGATCGTCTTGCACAAATCGCCCTTGGACTGTTAACCCTGGGATTGGGGATTTACTCCATACTCAGCCCCTCGCTGGGTCAGACCTATGAGCCGATCCACCGTACCCGCCAGGGGCTGGCGATTGGTGGGGTGGGGCTCTTTCTGATCGGCGTGATCAACGGTTCGCTGACCTCCGGCACCGGTCTCTTCGTAACCCTCTGGCTGGTACGCTGGTTCGGCCTCGACTACCGGCGCGCGGTGGCGCACACGCTGGTTATGGTCGGCGTCTTCTGGAACGGCAGCGGTGCCCTCACCCTCGGTCTGTTGGGCGATGTGCAGTGGGCATGGCTGCCGGTATTACTGGTGGGTTCTCTGCTGGGCGGCTATCTGGGGGCCCATCTCTCCATTGCCAAGGGCAATCGCTGGATCAAACGGGGATTCGAGATCGTAACCCTATTGGTGGGCAGCAAACTGGTATGGGGGTAGTTTCGTTCGTCTGTGGACGATTAACCCGACATATTTGCTTGCCGGGTTAGTCGCCGGATCAGACACCATAGGCTTCCCGGTAGGCCTCGATGCGCTCCAGGGCGGCCAGGTCATTCTTCTCCCGCAGGTACTCGATCAGCTGTTGCAAGCGTACGATGGCGCTCACCGGCATGCCGTAGTCGCTCTCGACCTCCTGGATGGCCGAGCGTTGACCTTGGCCACGCTCCTGCCTGTCGAGGGCGATGATCACGCCGGCCGGTGTGGCCTGTTCGGCCTGGATGGTCTCCACCGATTCACGCACCGAGGTGCCGGCGGAGATGACGTCGTCGATGATGAGAACACGCCCTTGCAGTGGGTGGCCGACGATGATGCCGCCCTCGCCGTGATCCTTCGCCTCCTTGCGATTGAAAGCGTAAGGGATATCGATGGCGTGGTGATCGTAGAGGGCGGCCGCGGTGGCCGCCGCCAGGGGGATGCCCTTGTAGGCCGGTCCGTAGAGCACATCGAACTCGATGCCCGAGTCGACGATGGCCTGGGCGTAGTAACGGCCGAGCCGGGCCAGACTGGCGCCGGTGTTGAAGAGGCCGGCGTTGAAGAAGTAAGGGCTGATTCGGCCCGACTTGAGGGTGAACTCGCCGAAGCGAAGTACGCCCACATCGAGGGCAAAATCGAGAAATTCGCGTTGATAGTCCTGCATATTGATCACCTGTTGATGCGATGGGCGCATTGTAACCTGTCGCTTCCCCGAGGGGGACTTGAGGAGACTATGCGCATATAATGCTGCGAGGCATTATCCTTGGGCGCTTTGTGACTGCAACCTGCTTCTTCTTAATCACTGATCTGTTTTGGCGCTGTGAGCGGATGTTCAGCGATCGTCGGCTATGGGGCTGGAGAGGCAAGCGCACCCCTGTGTACAACCGGTGAGGCATGGACGCTAAATATAACTGGCTGAAATCGCTAGCGGTCTATTGGCAGCCGGGTGTGCGTAGCATGTTGTTTCTGGGTTTTTCCGCCGGCTTGCCGCTGTTGTTGGTATTCGGCACGCTCTCCTTCTGGCTGCGCAAGGCGGGTATCGAGCGCAGCACCATCGGTTTCCTCAGCTGGGTGGCGCTGGTCTACGCTTTCAAGTGGGCCTGGGCGCCTCTGGTGGATCGTCTGCGGTTGCCCTGGTTGACTCGGTTCCTGGGCAGGCGTCGGGCCTGGATGCTGTTGGCTCAATTGGGCGTCATATGCGGGCTTTGCGGACTCGCCCTCACTGATCCCCATCAAGGCCTTACGCTCTTCACCCTGCTGGCCCTGTTAGTGGCCTTCTCCTCCGCCACCCAGGATATCGTGATCGATGCCTACCGCATCGAACGCGCGGAGGTCAGGCTGCAGGGCGCCATGGCAGCGAGCTATCTGATCGGCTATAGATTGGCCATGATCACCAGTGGTGGCGGCTTGTTGGCGCTGGTTAGCTGGTTCAGTCCGAGTGATGGTGTCTATGCGCTCGGTGCTTGGTCAGGCGCCTATTTCTCCATGGCGTTTCTCATGCTGATTGGGGTGGCTACCGTGCTGCTGATCAGGGAACCGGAGCGTCAGCCCGATGCCCTCACCCTGGAGCGTGAGGCGATGGCTGATCGATCCATCGAGCGCCAGGGTTGGTTACCGCGCAAGCTGCAGCTCATAGTGGAGTGGTTTTATGGTGCTGTGATCAGTCCGTTCGCCGATTTCATCGCTCGATATCGCTGGCAGGCGGTCTTGATTCTGGCCCTGATCGCCACCTATCGCATCTCCGACGTGGTGTTGGGGGTGATATCGAATGTTTTCTATGTCGATATGGGATTCAGTGAGGGAGAAGTGGCGTTTACATACACGCTCGGTGTTGTCATGACCCTCCTGGGCGCTGTGGCGGGCGGGCTGTTGGTGTCCCGCCAGGGGGTGATGAGGATTCTGTTTCTGGGGGGCGTGCTGGCGGCATCGACTAATCTGCTGTTCGCCTGGTTGGCGGGTATCGGTCACAATCTGATCATGCTGGCCCTGGTGATCTCTGCCGATAATCTCAGCGCCGGCTTGGCCACTGCCGCCTTTATCGCCTACCTCTCCAGCCTTACCAACGTCTCATATTCGGCCACTCAGTACGCCCTCTTCAGTTCGGTCATGCTGCTGCTGCCCAAGTTTATCGGAGGTTTTTCCGGGGTGATGGTGGACAACATCGGTTATGTCAGTTTTTTTCTTATCACCACATCCATGGGAGTCCCGGTGTTGTTGTTGATTCTTCTTGCCATGCGCTATCTACCTGCCACTGGAGGAGGGGATGATCGCTGAACAGGGAAGTTATCTGGCCGCCTTTGTGGTCGGTCTGCTCGGTGGTGCCCACTGTGCCGGCATGTGCGGCGGTATCGTGGGTGCGTTGACCTTCGGCCTGCCGGAAAAGATCCGCAACCACTTCCCCAGCACCTTGCCCTATCAGCTGGGTTATAACCTGGGTCGTATCAGCAGCTATGTGGTAGCCGGTGGGATTATGGGGGGGTTGGGCATGTTGCTTGCCGAAGTGCTGCCGATCTATCCCGTGCAGCAGGCCCTACTGGTGATCGCCGCTCTTTTCATGATCCTGCTCGGCCTCTACCTCGGTGGCTGGTGGATGGGATTGGCACGTATCGAGCGGTTGGGTGGGAGACTCTGGGTCCGTATCGAGCCCTTCGCCCGCCGACTGTTGCCGGTACACAGTCCCGGGCAGGCTTGGATGCTTG
>JASFJY010000236.1:0-5646 GCA_050119415.1 Chromatiales bacterium
GCACGTTCAATCAGCATCTCAGTTGGGGAATGGATATTGTCTTGATGAAAGTAGTTACGGAATCCATCTGCAGTTGGCTCAAGCACAGCAAAAGAACTAATATCTGTTTGCTCCTTAGACGCATCAGTGCGTCCGGGTACAAAAGGCACTGTTATATCATGTCCCGCGTTTTTAGCCGCTTTTTCAATTGCCGCTGCACCACCCAAAACGACCAGATCTGCCAATGACACTTGTTTGCTGTCTGTAATCTCGTTGAACTGCTGCTGGATGGCTTTAAGCTTATCGAGTACTTTTGCCAGCTCTTTAGGGCTATTGACAGGCCAGCCACGCTGTGGCGCCAGTCGAATACGGGCACCATTTGCACCACCGCGCATATCAGTACCACGGAAACTGGCAGCAGACGACCAGGCTGTTCTAACAAGTTCAGGTACGCTAAGGCCTGATTCTGAGATTTTAACCTTTAATGATTCAATATCACTGCTGTCGATCAAGTTGTAATCGGCTGCCGGCACAGGATCCTGCCAAATCATCGCCTCTGCCGGTACGTCAGGACCAAGATAGCGAGCGCGAGGGCCCATGTCACGGTGAGTCAGCTTGAACCAGGCTTTCGCGAATGCAAGATCGAACTCTTTCGGATTATCCAGGAAGCGGAGGGCAATCTTCTTGTACTCAGGATCGAATTTAAGCGCCAGATCAGTGGTAAACATGATCGGAGCATGACGTTTGTTAGGATCATGTGCATCCGGTACAAATTTTACTTCATGAGCATTTTTAGGGATCCACTGTGTTGCCCCGGCAGGGCTCGTTGTCTTCACCCACTCAAAGCTAAACAGGTTCTGCAGATAATTCATACTCCATGCTGTCGGTGTGACTGTCCAGGCTCCTTCCAGGCCACTGGTGATGGTATCCGCACCTTTGCCGCTGCCACAGGTATTTGTCCAACCAAAACCCTGCTCTTCCAATCCTGCTGCAGCCGGTTCTTTACCGACACAACCCTCAGGGCTTTTCGCGCCATGGGCTTTACCGAAAGTATGGCCGCCAGCAATCAGGGCGACAGTCTCTTCATCATTCATTGCCATGCGGCCAAAGGTAGTGCGTATGTCCGCTGCCGCTAGCAGAGGATCAGGATTACCGCCAGGGCCTTCCGGGTTAACGTAGATCAGGCCCATTTGAACTGCGGCAAATGGTCTACCCAGTTTTCTGTCGCCTTTATACCGCTTGTCATCAGCAAGCCAAGTGGTCTCTTGCCCCCAATTGACAATCTCCGGCTCCCAGTCATCAGTTCGACCTCCGCCAAAACCGAACGTCTTAAAACCCATCGATTCCATGGCTACATTTCCGGATAATACCATCAGGTCAGCCCAGGAAATCTTACGACCATATTTCCTTTTGATAGGCCACAACAGGCGACGCGCTTTATCCAGATTGGCATTGTCAGGCCAACTGTTGAGTGGCTCGAATCGTTGTTGACCGCCTGCTGCACCGCCACGGCCATCAAAGATGCGGTAAACACCGGCACTGTGCCATGCCATACGAATGAAAAAAGGCCCATAATGGCCATAATCAGCAGGCCACCACTCTTGCGGTGTTTTCATCACTTGTTCAATCTCTTTTTTCACAGCTTCGAGGTCAAGTGAGTTAAATTCTTTCGTATAGTCGAAATCGACCCCGTAGGGATTTGATTCTGCGGCATTCCGACGCAATGGGCTCAGGTCAATCTGATCTGGCCACCAAAACTTGTTCGTTGTCGGCACATTTGTTGCCTTAACTGTGCTAACCGCCAGGGGGGACAATATTATTGCTATTGCGGCAATGATATGAATTGATGATTTTTCCATGGTTCTATCTCCTCTATAACGGTATTAACCAACTGGGTTCCTCTCTCATTCTTGAGATATCATTCTCTTGTGATTTTCTTTAAACGAACGTTGGGAAATTTGCTCTTCAAAATAATGTTAGAACAGTAGATGAATTGGTGAAATAGTTAGTTGTGATTATATTTATAGGTAATGACTATGATAAATCAGGAGCAACAAATTGAATTCTGCCAGTATCAATATTTGGTTCTAGAATGAAATCTATTAAAGTATATATCTAACTCCAACAGCACTTGCTCAAGCGTTGTCGAGGTATAGTGCAAGGCTATTACATCGAAAACTAGTGGGGTTTGTACCACCAATCACGCCACTAAACTGCCAGGAGCATTCCATCCTGGTACAGATGGTGTATTCTTTTAGTTTGAATAGAGTTAACCATTTAAGGAAGTGATATAAAATGTATACAAAGAGTATCGAACTGTTGATTCAAGCTGTGGCTGATGAACTGACGGCCGTTCATCAATATATGTACTTCCACTTCCATTGCGACGACCAGGGTATCGAGCTGCTATCGGCCCTATTTAAACGCACAGCTATCGAGGAGATGATGCATATCGAACGTTTGGCTGACCGCATTTTATTTCTCAAGGGAGATGTCGTTATGGAGGCGGCTGAAAAGGTAGAGCCAATCCATGATGTCAGGGCGATGCTCGAGTGGGCTGACAACTCCGAGCAGTCAGCCATCAAGATGTACAATGAATTCGCCTTGCTATGCGCCAATAATGCCGACTCTGCGACTAAAAAGCTGTTTGAGGACCTGGTTATGGATGAAGAGCGCCATTATGGCCAGTTCGATAGTGAAAGCGAAAACGTGAAACGCTTTGGCGAAAGTTATCTGGCTCAGCAGGCAATGGAACGGAGCAAGGCATCGGTTAGCCCAGGTCCGTAAACGGCACATCCCTGTGCCACTCCTCAATAGCAAGCTCAAGCTATTGATGATTGAGCAAGGGCATTCTCGGCGTGCCTAACCAGTGAATTTCAATCTGATAGGCCGATGACCGCCACCCACAGCCGCGTTAAAAAAATACTTACAGTAGGAGTGCAGCGATGGCGTTTTGTTGCGCAGCTGTTGGCAGTCGGACATCGGCTGAATATGGCCTTGTACCACTTGCACTGTTCAAAGCTCCACCACTAACACTGGCATATTTCCCACTTGCTTCATTTTTATACCCACCACTAACACTGGCAAGAGCCCCACTTGCTTCATTATAATGCCCACCACTCACGCTGGCACCATGGCCGCTTGCTATACTAATCATGCCACCAAATACGCTGGCATAATGTCCGCTTGCTCTATTACCATATCCTCCGACTATCACTGCATCCCTATTGGTGGTCTGGTTTTGTTGTCCTCAACATATCAAAAACCATACATTTTTATTGAAATCTAAAATACTCATGACTCCAGAGAGAGATATCTGTAAAACAAACCGACATCCATCTTGTATATAACGTATGGATTTAGTTCTTTTCGAACAATTCGCCTTTTTTTAAAACTCGATTCTCTTTGCGGAACAAACGATTTCCCGTATTTTTAGGCTAATACTACTTTTTTTAATGATTTCGCTGTCAAGTAATACTACAATTTTCTATTCTGAATTAGTGTACACTCATATGCTTCACGAATAGGTCTTCCTTATTCGAAAATAGTATTTTGTGGCAGGCCGCGACTATCGGGTAACCGAACCGCATCCAGCAGAAAACGTAAGGGATACGGGAAACTCAGCACCTACTGGCACATGGGTTGCTCGTGCAGCACTTCATCGACTAGTAAGGCCGCGCTCTTGGCCACACGCCGCGCTCCACAGCTGGGTCAAAAGCCTCTTCGTTTATAGCAGAAGGCAGCCAGGCGCTCGGCGTGACACGACTCGCAGCGCACCCGCAGAAAGCCATGGTCCAGCCGACCACATTCGAGGCAATCCTCGAGCTCGCGCTGCACATAGCCGGGCAGTTCACTGCCCTACACCGCTGAATGGGCCGTGAACGCAGGACAATTCGCTTCGATGATCCGATAGAGAAGGGGTTGCTCAGAACAGCAACGCTGATAACGGCCAGTATTCCTGTTCCTACTGCTCGTCCTGGCCACCGCAACATGGACTATGATACGCATCCTTGTGACAAATACTGTTTAAGCATCAGTCTAGCCCGAATGTTTCACCCGATTGATGAACCAACTGCATAAAATGGATCTGGTGATCCTCGATGACTGGGGCATGCAAAAAATTACGCCTTTGCAGCGCCAGGATCTAATGGAAGTGATCGAGGATCGACACGGACGGCGATCCACTCTGATCACCAGTCAGCTACCTGTAGAAAATTGGCACGACTACATCGGTGAAGCCACCCTGGCAGACGCCATTCTCGACCGACTTCTGCACGGAGCGCATCGGTTAAATATGCGTGGTGAGTCGATGCGCAAGCTCACCACCGAGTTGACTGATCGTGACCGCTCAGTGTAGAAAATCCACTCCAGTGTGGAACCGATGAGCTGATCGGTCACGATCATCGGAATCAGCGGTCATCTTCGGCGGAATGCGCATTCGGCTTAATATCTACGACTTAGCTTCTGGCGTAGGCGGCAATACCATAAAAAATACCATGCTCAGAAATTCCTGCTAATCGACACAAAAATCGCTGAGTCACACAGTAAATCATTTCCTCTCCAAACCAAATCCGTCCGGCTCGACAACGGTCAACTCATAACGTGTTGTTCTGCCACCACCCGGTAGCGGCATGATGACCCCCTTGGCAACCAGGTCAGAAAGATCACGGCTTGCTGTTCGATTGGGGCACTTGGTGATCGCTTCGTATTTCTTTGTCGTTATTCCGCCTTCAAAGCCCTTTCGACCTTCAGCGAACACCCGCGATACCATCCTGGCCTGCCGGTCGTTCAACTGGTCACCATAAGCTTCGTAGAAACGTGTCTTGGCCAGTACAAAATCCACTTCTTCCCTGGCAATTTCCTGTGCCTTGATGACCCTGTCGGCAAAGTAGTCAAGCCAGGTGTTAACGTCCAGACTTCCACGGCTTGCTTTCTCCAATTGAAGGTAATAGGTTGTTTTATCCCCTTCTATCGCCGTGGCAAGACAAGCTGTGGTCATGTAGCCGAGAGACTGTGAAAGCGCATGGTCAGCAATCGCCCTGCCAACTCGCCCATTACCATCATCAAAGGGATGAATCACCTCGAACCAAAGGTGTGCGATACCTGCCCTGGCAATCCCCAGTGTCTTCTTATCCCTCTTCAAAGGGCTGGTCTGATTGTACCAATCGAGGAATCTCGACATTTCATCAGGCACCCGAGTCGCTGGCGGGGCTTCATAGTGAACCTTTTCCTGACCGTAAGGCCCGCTCACTATTTGCATTGGCGAAGGATCGTTGCGGTATGCGCCTCGCAAAATAGGCGTGTAGCGCTGTTCCGGGACGGCCATGGATTGCCACTTACCCAGCAGGTCGTGCGTCAGGCATGTTTGCCAGTTCTTGCGAACATCTACCAGCAGCGAAGCAGCCCCAGCAGCTTTCTGGTCTGAGTTGTCCGGCAGGGTATCCGATGTAATCAAAGATAGCAGTGATGACCTGACAGATTCTCTATCCAGATCCTCGCCCTCAATAGCGCTGGTTTTGATGGCCTCGGAAAGCATCAAATCGATCGTGGCATCCTCTTGAGACGCCATTGGCAGTGCCTCAAAGCGGCCAGCCAAACGCTCTGAGTTTATGCGAAATTCAAGTTCCCGGTCTTCGAGCGCGCGCTTGTCATAGCGGAAATCTGGCC
>JASFJY010000237.1:0-5638 GCA_050119415.1 Chromatiales bacterium
TGACGTCAAGATTGGTGCCCCCTATGTGGATGGAGGCAAGGTAACAGCCACCGTGAAATCTCATGGCCGGGGTAAGAAGGTCAAAATCATCAAATTCCGCCGCCGCAAACACCACATGAAGCGTCAGGGCCACCGGCAGTGGTACACCGAGCTGCAGGTCACGGGTATCAGCAGCTGAGGAGAGAGTAGAGATGGCACATAAAAAAGCAGGCGGTAGTACACGTAACGGCCGCGATTCAGAATCAAAACGCTTGGGCGTCAAGATCTACGGCGGTCAGGCGGTCAAGGCTGGCAACATTATCGTGCGCCAGCGCGGCACCCAGTTCCATAAAGGCGTGAACGTGGGTATTGGCAAGGACCACACCCTGTTCGCCACCGCGGACGGTAGAGTGGTTTTCGAGACCAAGGGGCCGCAGAACCGTAAATTCGTGAGTGTCGTCACCGAGTAATCTTTACATCGGTATCGGGACTGAAAAAGCCTCGTCAATCGACGGGGCTTTTTACGTTTTAACGCTTGGCTGGATTGTCGCTACAACACAGGGCGCGCCATATTTGGTTGCCGGGTTAATAATAACGTCCTCTCTGAGCAAAAAAGCTAAAGTCCAACCATGAAATTTGTAGACGAAGCCAGGATTAAGGTCGTTGCCGGCGACGGCGGCAACGGCTGTGCCAGCTTCCGGCGCGAGAAGTACATCCCCAAGGGCGGTCCTGACGGGGGGGATGGCGGCGACGGTGGCAGTATCTATCTGGAGGCCGACAGCGGCCTCAACACCCTGGTCGACTTCCGCACCCAGCGCACCCATAAAGCGGAGCGGGGACAGAACGGCATGGGGCGGGAGCGGACCGGTCGCCGCGGCAAGGATCTGCACGTGCGAGTGCCGGTGGGGACCCGCGTCCTCGACGAGGCGACCGATGAGATGATCGGTGAACTGCTGGCGCCGGGTGATCAGTTGTTAGTGGCCCGTGGCGGCGCGCATGGCATCGGTAATGTCCATTTTAAGAGCAGTACCAATCGCACTCCCCGTCAATTCACCTACGGCGCCGAGGGCGAGCGGCGCGAACTGTTGTTGGAGCTGGTTTTGCTGGCCGATGTGGGGCTGCTGGGCATGCCTAACGCCGGCAAGTCGAGTCTTATCAGCAAGGTCTCTAGTGCCCGCCCGAAGGTGGCCGACTATCCCTTCACCACGCTCTACCCCAACCTGGGTGTAGTCAGCCTGGGGCGCGATCGCAGCTTCGTGGTGGCGGACATCCCGGGCGTTATCGAGGGGGCGGCGGCTGGCGCCGGTCTAGGTCTGCGGTTTCTCAAGCATCTCTCGCGTACGCGTTTGCTGCTGCACCTGGTGGATATCGCGCCAATGGATGAGTCGGTGGATCCACTTGAGCAGGTACGCCAGATCGAACGGGAGCTGGCTAACTATTCAGCGGAGCTGGCCGACAAGGAGCGTTGGCTGGTGTTGAACAAGAAGGATCTGCTGAGCGAGGAGGAGTTTGCGGCGAAATCGGATAAGCTGATAGAGGCGCTGCATTGGCAGGGGCCGGTATACGGCATCTCCGCCGCCAGTGGCGAGGGGACGGGGCAGTTGACCGCCGATCTGATGGTCCGCTTGGAGGCGGTTTGGCGGGCGGACGCGGCAGAGCGGCAGTCGGAGCCTGATGGCGAGGCCTGGGGTCCGCTGCGGTAGCCGCCGGCTGTGCCGTTACAAGGGGGTGGAGGGGTGGGGCTCTGTCCCGTCAAGCCCTCGAAAGCGGGTTGGGAGTTCTCCTTTTGGTGAGCAAGCCGGTAACATCCGCGGATGAGTCCGAGTGGAGCCTAACCAAATCAAGAAGTGAGTAGATGATTAGCCGGGAAAAAATCGCCACCGCGCGCCGTTGGGTTGTCAAGATCGGTAGCGCGCTGCTGACCGCCGGCGGCAGGGGGCTGTCGCATGAGGTGCTCTTCCCCTGGGTGGAGCAGATGGCGGCCCTGCGCCACGCCGGCCGCGAGGTAGTGCTGGTCTCTTCCGGTGCGGTGGCCGAGGGGATGAGTCGCATGGGATGGCGTGCCCGTCCCCACAATCTCAATGAGCTACAGGCGGCCGCCGCCATCGGCCAGATGGGATTGGTGCACGCCTGGGAGGCCTGCTTTCAGCGGTATGGGCTGCATACCGCGCAGATTCTCCTGACCCGTGACGATCTGGCGGACCGTGCACGTTATCTCAACGCCCGCAGTACCTTGCGTACCTTGTTGGAGTTAGGCGTAATACCGGTGGTTAACGAGAACGATACGGTTACCACTGATGAACTGCGCTTCGGTGACAACGATACCCTGGCGGCGCTGGTGACCAATCTGATCGAGGCGGAGTTGCTGGTGCTGCTGACCGATCAGGAGGGGCTTTTCGACGCCGATCCTCGCTTCAATGCCGGCGCCAAACTGATCGACGAGACACGGGTGGACAATCCACAGCTCGACAGCATGGCGGGTGGCAGTGCCAGTGGGCTCGGTCTGGGCGGTATGGTGACCAAGGTACGGGCCGCGCGGCTGGCCGCCCGCTCTGGCGCCGGAACTCTGATCGCTTCCGGGCGGCGCCAGCGGGTGGTGGAGGCGATCAGTCGCGGTGAGTCCGTAGGCACGTTCCTGGTGCCGGTGCAGGAGCCGCAGGCGGCGCGCAAGCGTTGGCTGGCGGGGCAGCTGCAGCTGCATGGCAGTCTTACCCTGGACGCAGGTGCCGTGCGCGTATTGCGGGAGCAGGGAAGCAGCCTGTTGGCGGTGGGTGTCTGCGCGGTGAAGGGGGAGTTCTCACGCGGTGAGGCGGTGGTTTGTCTCGATCAGTCGGGGCGCGAGGTGGCGCGGGGGCTGGTCAACTACAACGCCCAGGAGACCGCGCGGATCATGGGGCGGCCGAGCTGCCAGATAGAGTCGATTTTGGGCTATGTGGATGAAGAGGAGCTGATCCACCGGGATAATCTGGTGTTGCTTTAGGATGAGGTGCTGAAGTAGTCCGCAAATGGGCGCAAAAGGGTGGCTGAATGTGGCTGGCTTGTCACGCTTTGAGGGGCTGAAGCGTCAGGATTAACAGGGCTGGCCTTGGATAAAAAAACCGGCCTCAGGCCGGTTTTTTTCGCTCGGCGCCAAGCTCGGGCTCACAAAGCCTTGATTTGAACGTTCAGGCGGCTTTTGTGGCGAGCGGCCTTGTTTTTGTGGATCAGGCCTTTGTTGACGGCGCTGTCGATCACCGGCACGGCCGCGGTATAGGCGGTGACGGCACCCTCTTTGTCACCGGCAGCGATTTGTTTGGTGACCTTTTTGATAAAGGTGCGCAATTCGTTGCGCTGCGCCATGTTACGGGAGCGCCGCGTGATGGCTTGACGCGCGCGTTTGCGGGCTTGGGCTGAGTTGGCCAAGGTTTTACTCCTGGATGAAACTGGCTTTAGTAAAGGGGGCGAATTCTCCCCAAACTCTGCCAGCTTGTCAACTGTTTTGCCCTAAACCTTGCAACTGTTAAATACAACCTGTTCCAAGTTACTCTTCACTGCTGAAGTTAACACAAAAAAAAGTTTATACTTGACAGGCGCCTACTCAGGTCAGTCAATAACAGATATCAGGATAACAACACTGGCTACCTTTCTCCGCTCATTTGCTGCTGTCGGCAGCAATACCATGATATCCCGGGTACTTGGGTTTATCCGGGATCTGGTGTTGGCACGTGTGTTTGGTGCTGACGCCACGACCGACGCCTTCTTTGTCGCCTTCAAAATTCCCAATTTTCTCAGGCGGCTGTTTGCCGAGGGGGCCTTCTCTCTGGCCTTTGTTCCGGTGCTGACCGAGTATCGCACCAAAAGCAGCCCCGAGGAGTTGAAGGTTTTCGTCAATAAGATGGCGGGCACTCTGGGGGCCGTGCTGCTGTTGGCGACGGCGATCGGCGTGCTGGCCGCGCCCCTGCTGGTGTTGATATTCGCACCTGGATTCTGGTTCGAGGCAGAGGGGAAGTACGGCCTGGCGGTGGAGATGCTCTACCTGACCTTCCCCTATCTCTTCTTTATCTCCCTGACAGCCTTCTCGGGCGGCATCCTTAACACCCACAACCGCTTTGGCGCGGCGGCCTTCACCCCCGCGCTGCTGAATATCACATTGATAGCCTGCGCTATCTTTTTGTCGCGCTATATGGAGGTGCCGGTGTTGGCCCTGGCCTGGGGTGTGTTGATCGCCGGTGTGTTGCAGTTCACCTTCCAGCTGCCTTTTCTCTACCAGTTGAAGATGATTCCGCGACCGCGTGTGGCGTTCAAGGACAGGGGCGTGGTCAAGGTCATGAAGCTGATGGTGCCGGCCCTGTTCGGTGTCTCCGTTAGCCAGCTGAACCTGCTGCTGGATACCCTCATCGCCTCCTTTCTGGTCAGCGGCAGCATCAGCTGGCTCTATTACTCCGATCGCCTGATGGAGTTCCCGGTGGGTATCCTGGCGGTGGGGCTGGGTACGGTGATCCTGCCCAATCTGTCACGCAACCATTCGGAGAAATCGCCTCAGGCCTTCTCCGACACCCTCGACTGGGCCCTGCGCGTCACCCTGCTGCTGGGTATACCCAGTGCCATCGGCCTGTTGTTGCTGGCCGGGCCGATGTTGGCGACCCTCTTTTATTCGGATGCCTTCAACGAGGACGACGTCAGGATGGCGACGCTCAGCCTGATGGCCTACTCGCCGGGCCTGTTGGCGATCATGTTGATCAAGATCCTCGCGCCCGGTTTCTATGCCCGTCAGGATACCCGCACGCCGGTACGTATCGGTATTATCGCCATGGTCTCCAACATGGTCTTCAACATCATCCTGGTGTTTCCATTGGCGCACGCGGGACTGGCGTTGGCCACTACCCTCTCCTCATCACTCAATGCCTATCTGCTCTATCGCGGGTTGCGCAAGGACCGAGTGTTGATGCCCCATAAAGGCTGGCTGAGTCAGTTGTTGAAGGCCTTGGTCGCCGGTGTGCTCATGGGGGGCTTTCTGATCTGGGGCGTGGGTGACGTCGAATTCTGGCTGGAGGTCGATTTCTGGCGGCGTATCCAGTATCTGGTGTTCTGGATCGGTTGTGCTGCCGGCATCTATTTTCTCGCGCTTCTGGCAATGGGGGTGCGACCGAGCCACTTTCGTCCAGGTACCTACTGATATCAACCGGATTGTGCATTTTTTGGGGTGCCCAAGACCGCCTCTTTTCCTATAATTGGCCGTTTTTAATAGGCCCTGATCATGCAGCTGGTTCGCGGACTTCACAATCTTAGGCCGGAGCACCGAGGTTGCGTGGCAACCATCGGTAACTTCGATGGTGTGCACCTCGGCCACCAGACGGTATTCCGCCATCTGCTGGATAAGGGCGCTGAGCTGCGGCTGCCGACCACCGTGGTCACTTTCGAGCCGCAACCCCGGGAGTTCTTCCAAGCCAGCTCCGCGCCTGCCCGACTGACCCGTCTGCGAGAAAAGCTGCGGGCGATTGAGGCAGTGGGGGTAAAGCGGGTGGTGGTGCTCGAATTCAACAAGCGGCTGGCCGCCATGCAGGCAGAGCGGTTTGTCAAGGAGTTACTGGTGGAGGGGCTGGGTGTGCGCTTTCTCTCGGTCGGCGATGACTTCCGTTTCGGCAGCGGCCGGCAGGGGGATTTCCAGTTGTTGCAGCGC
>JASFJY010000238.1:0-5630 GCA_050119415.1 Chromatiales bacterium
CGCGATGCAGCGCCATCAGGGTGATTGCCGCGGCGATAAGACTCCAGGCCAGACTCCTTCCGGTGACCCAGATAAGGCGAAGCACGAAATAGACCGCCAAGAACTGCACTATGAGCGAGACAAGCAGAACGGCGGAGACCAGCATCAATTATCCCCCTGTCAAATTACACTGGAAGTATAGGGATAGTATGCGTCACTCCACGTGTCTTTGCTGAGCGTTCCGTTTCTGCGGCGCTTCCTGTTCGCAAGCCGTCCGGTCATCATGAGGGCATGTGCCGGACACCGTTCTAGCCCGGATGAAATAGTCGAGCTAAAGAATTAGCGCAACAGGCCGATATTGCCTACTTAAATATAAATTGTGGAAGGGAGTTCCTCCTGCCAAATCCCGAATTCCCCCACTTTTTCAGCGGAAAAAACAACGTCTGCGCATGATCCCAGGAGGGTGTTTGCGCCGCATCATCTAACAACAAGTAGCGCGCAGACCCCCTTGGACAGAGGCGTATTGATGTTGGGAGACGATCATGGAAAGACTACTGAACAGCCTGACGATCCGTATGAAAATATGGATCGGTTTTGGCCTAATCCTCGCAATCCTCTCCCTAAGTTCCGCAGTGACACTGATCAGCCTTGCCGGTGTTGGCGCCGATGTCGATGAGGTGGTGCATGAGAGGCAACCCACCCTGATCCTGGCGAAGGAGCTATCTACCATCCTGAAACAGGCCGCCGGCTCGCTGGGATTCTATCTGCTGACCAAGGAATCGCAGCACCAGGATGCCTATAAGCGGCAGATCAAACAGGCTGAAGCGACGCTGCAAAAGCTGCAGCGGATGCCGGTTGTGATGCAAAACACCCGCTCCAGCCAACTCGCGAAACAGCTGCGGAATAAGCTGCTAGCCATCGAATCCACAGGCGAAAAACTGCTGAGCAAGGCCGCTGCCCACGAAAGCAATTTTCCCGGTATCGCTTTTGCCAACGAGCAGATCAACCCCCTCAGCCGCAATCAGCTGCAGCTCACCTCGCAGATGATACTGTCCGAAATGGAGGAGGAGGCCGACGATGAGCGCCGACAGCTGCTCGCCAATCTGGCGGAGCTGCGCTATGCCTGGAGCAACATCATGAACGGCATACGCGGCTACCTTGCCTTCCGCAGCGATGCCAACGTCAAGGACATGAACCTCTACATGGAACGCACCGAGAGTCTGTTGCTGCAGCTGCATGAGCGGCAAGACCTCTTGACATTGGATCAGGCCGATTCGCTAGAACAGTTTAACGGGAACATGCAGCGCTTCAAACAGCGTTATGAGAAACTGCTGGAGATTCATGGCAGTGAGCGTTGGCGCAGCGATTCCTGGCTGGTACGCAGCGAACTCGCTCCGTTGCTGACGGAGCTGGATGCCGACCTGGCAAGCCTGATCGAACAGCAGGAAACGGCCATTGAGCAAACCAGCAAGGCATTGATCGAGGGGACCGTCGCCACTGACAAACTGGTGATCGGCCTATTGCTCTTCGGCCTCGCTGCAGGACTGCTGATCAGCGGGCTGATCTCTCGCGCCATCTGCCATCCCATCCTGCTGACCACGGACACCATGCAGGACATCGCCAACGGCGATGGCAATCTGATGATCTCTCTCGACAGCAGCAGCAAGGGCGAGCTGGGCGACCTGGCCGACGCTTTCAACCAATTCGTCGGCAAGATCCGCCAGCTGATACAGCGCACCGCCCACTCCACCGAGTCGGTCATCGCCGCGGTAGCTCATACCTCGGACAACACCCGTAAGATCATTCAACGCATTCTGGAGCAAGAACAAGAGACCGATCAGGTCGCCACCGCCATGAATCAGATGACCGCCAGTATCACTGAGGTGGCGAAAAATGCCGCTGTCGCGGAAGAGTCGGCCGAAGCGGCGAACCGTGAAACCCAGAACGGTCGCAAACAGGTTCAGGAGAGCGCCGATGCGATCAACGAACTGGCACAGGAGGTGGAACAGGCAGAGCAGACGATCCAGCAAGTGGAACTTGAGAGCGAACGCATCGGTTCAGTGATTGACGTTATCAAGAGTGTTGCCGAACAGACCAATCTGCTGGCGCTGAACGCGGCCATCGAAGCGGCGCGTGCTGGCGAACAGGGACGCGGTTTCGCCGTGGTGGCTGACGAAGTGCGCAGCCTGGCCAACCGCACTCACGAATCGACCGGTGAAATCGAATCGATGATCCAGTCGCTGCAGCGCGGCACACAGCGGGCCGTTTCAGTAATGGCGTCAGGTAGAGAGAAGGTCGACCAGAATGTAGCCCAGGCCCGCCATACGCTCGACTCACTCGACCAGATCGGCCAAGCGGTGGATACCATCAATCGCATGAATACACAGATCGCCACGGCCGCAGAAGAGCAGCGGGCCGTGGCCGAGGAAATCAAGCAGAATATCTTTAACATCAATGATCGCAGCAAGCAGACGGCGCTGCGGGCCAAACAAACCTCCGAGACTGTCAGTTCCCTCGGTAACCATGCCGCAACCCTGCAAGAGGTGATCCAGCAGTTCAAGTTCTCCGGCGACAACGGCCTCGATTTCAGCGCCGCGAAATCGGCCCATCTGGCCTGGAAAGCGAGGCTGCGAGATTTTCTCGACGGCGAGGCTTCCCTCTCGCATAACGAAGCCTTCTCACACCATGATTGTGTGCTCGGCAAGTGGTACTACGCTGAAGGGCTGGCCAGGTATGGGGATATCCGGGAGATGCGCGCCATCGAGCGTCCACATAGTGAGATGCATCGGCTGATCAAACAGATCATCAGTCTGAAGGATGCGGGCAGACACCGGGAGGCCGAGGAGAAGTATGAAAAGATCGCCCCCCTCTCGAAAACCATCATCGATTACTTGAACAGCGTCGAGGAACAGATCAACGCAACCTGAAACCCACGTACCGGGCATCTTCATTCAGCACCTACCCCCCCGTGACCGGCATTTCTCAAATGACGATCACGGGGAAAGTCCGCCGTACCTAGTGGGCCGTGCGGTAAATTCAGTAATACTCTGCCACTCCCTCCCCGCCTATACCGAAAATAGGCAGATGAATTCAAGTCGAGATAAAACTGATATCCGCAATAAATATACACTTGAAAAATATAGCTATAAGATTAGGTACGTAGCAATTATAGCTATCATAGCAGGATCATAAACGGTAACAGTAGCCGTATCGTTTTGATCTGAGTACTTACTACCGTTCGAAGTTGAGAGTTGAATATTGTAACTTCCGACATCCGTATAGGTATGTTGAACGTTTGCAGTGGTCGTCTGGTAGTCGCTGACACCGTCTCCAAAGTCCCAGATGTAAGTTAGAGGACTGTTATTTGGATCAGACGATGAGTATGCCGTAAACTCTGTTGAACTATTGACAATTACGGAATAGGAATCTTCATCCAATGATGCAATAGGCACACCGTTAAACTTAATCACTGATGTATACAAATCCAGCCTTGGAAAAGAAAGGCTATTTCTATCATCGGTAATTGAAACTCCATTAGCCTCCAAGGCCTCTTCAATATCTGCTACAGATGCAGTATCGTTTAGCGCGCGCATCACCGCGAAAGCACCGGTTACATGCGGTGCTGCCATAGATGTACCCCTCGCATTATCGTAAAGCCCATCTAAAACCGATGAGTAGATCCATTCACCTGGTGCCAATATATCTACCAGCTCTGAACTATTGGAAAAATCACTGACTGTGTCGGTGGTATCATTTGTGCTACCCACCGTTATAGCATATGAGATACATCCTGGAGAACTCACACCATCATCATAGGCGCTATTTCCTGATGATATGACTGTAGCTATACCCGCATCTTTTAAAGCAGAAATTGCGGAAGCTCTTATATCACTGTCACATGATGAGGTGTATTTTGTACTACCCCCAAGACTCACATTTACTGCTGCAATGTTATCGGCAGTTGACTCATTTAAAACCCACATTAGTGCCGCATACTGATCTGAAGTGTATGACAATACACAGGGCACACCACTGCAACTATCATAATCTGCAGGAAACAAGGAAAATACCTGCACGGCAACAATATTTGCAGCCGGTGCCACACCGACAATATCATCATTAGCACCTGCCGCTATTCCGGCAACATGCGTGCCATGATAACACCCGGATGCACCAGTCTGGGAGCAATCAGCTGCCGCACCAGTGCCAATCTGCGTCTCATTTCCGTTAGGGCAAAGACTTGTTGCATCATCGCCATTAGATGAAAAGCAGGCCTCTTCGATAACTCTATTTGAAAAAAATGGGTGGTCCGCTTCAATGCCCGTATCTAGAATTACAACAGTTTGATTTTCGCCCATAAATCCATCGGCATGGGCTATGTCTGCATCTATGATATCGATTGACTGAAGTAAAGTAGGCGGCACAGGTATGTCTTCTTGTATATTTTCCACCACTCCAGTGTTAACAAGAACATCCAGGCTATAACCATCCAATTCCAGCGCCAATGCACCTAAACGAGAAAATTCTCTTTTTGTGACCGCTCCAGCCTGTTCTAGTATACCGCGTGCGCTAATTAAGCTTTGTGAAATCGCGGTAGAACCCACAAGGCTTGTTTCCGCATCCTTTATCCATGCTATTACCCTGACTTTTTTTCCTTTATCTGTTTTTGTTTTAAGCTCTTGATAAATACTTGCAATATTAGGATTGGCTATGTCATCTGCAACAGCCGACCCAACAGTGATTGTAAATAAAAGAAATATCAAATAACGAACTACAATATTCATCAATGTTACTCCAGGCAGTCCTTGATTACTACATCCTGCTAAAAAAATACTCCGCTAAAGAATACCTGTTAGCTCCAATCTAACACAAAAAAATACTCACACTTTATCAAATACACTCTGTGCATTTCTCAGAATGAAATTACTTTCATTACCTATATATAAATTGTATATGAACTGATCGCATACACTGTCTGCCCATCTATTGGCTGACACAAAGATGACAAATTATGACAAAACCATGGGCATGCCGTAGTTCGGCATCATTCTTTTAAAAGGCCATGAATTATCTGACTTTGAAGCCGCTCACAGTGAGTTGATGATGCAGCCTTAGAGCAATCGCATATAATTCACATTTTCGTATTTGCTAGTACAGGTTCCAGTACCTGCGGCATATAGGATTCTATCTGAGGCTTTAGCTGTTATTGCCATGGTGAACATGGCTCTTCCGACATCAGTTGTTAGATCAATAGTCATGCGAACATCGGTAGCGCAATCAGGACTTGAGGTGGGAGCTTCGGTAAACTTGATGTATGCCCTATCAGTGTCTCTATTAACCTGCACAAAGTTTACTGTTGACGTCACAGTGCCAGTCCAAGCAAGACCCGGAGCAGCAATCAGCGAAACTAGTAATAAGGATTTGCAAAGTATTTTCATTCAACTCTCCCTATTGATATTTTTTCATCCGTAACTGAAAATTACGCAAATCCTTAAGCATTGTCAAGAATTGTTATTAGCCGTTAAGCCCGCTTATTCCATCCGAAATTTATAAATTTAGCCCTTCGCCTGCCCAAGCCTATATGACATGCGCCTAATAGGAACTAAATGCCTGTTACAAGTGATTTTACTGCTTTTTAATCAGACTTCCCG
>JASFJY010000239.1:0-5603 GCA_050119415.1 Chromatiales bacterium
TAAGCAACTTCGTTACTATCAAACCCGCACCCAAGCAGGGGACGCTGACCCGGGTGGACGCCACGCGGGTTATCACACTCAAGGCCGATGTGGCGGACGGCAATCTTGCTGATTCTCAATTGAAAGCGCTGCAGGCCGCTATTGCCAAAACGCAGCTGGACCCTCGTGTCGGTATCAAGTTTAAGGGAGAGGACGAGGATCAGCGTGAAGCGACGGCCTTTCTGCTCGGCGCCTTCGTCAGTGCCATATTGCTTATGGGGCTGGTGCTGGTGACCCAGTTCAATTCAATCTATCAGGCCCTGCTGGTGCTGTCGGCCATTGTGTTTTCCACCGCCGGTGTATTGCTGGGCCTATTGATAACCGGACAACCTTTCGGCATCGTCATGGTAGGATTGGGTATTATTGCTCTGGCCGGCATCGTGGTGAACAACAACATCGTACTGATCGACACCTACAACCGTCAGCGAAAAAGCGGACTCGACGCGACTGCAGCGGCCCTTGAAACAGGACGCCGACGTTTGCGCCCGGTCTTCCTCACCGCTTTTACTACGGTGCTTGGGTTGATGCCTATGGTACTGGCCATGAACATCGACCTCATCCATCGCACAGTCAGCTTTGGCGCGCCCTCAACCCAGCTGTGGAGCCAGCTCGCCAGTGCAATTGCCGGTGGACTTTTCTTTGCCACCCTGCTGACGCTGGTGTTGACGCCCTGTCTGCTGGTCTTGGGTGACCAGATGGCCGCGCACATACGCCGACAGTTGGAGCGAGTAGCTGGTGGGAAAGGGAAGCAAAAGAACGCCGAAGCTAAGTAGACGCAGAAATAATCAGGCAGTTTCTTCCATGGCTACCACGAACGCTATCATTTCTTGCCATATGTTTTTATATCAACTGCCGTTGAGTTATCTGAGATCCAATCATTGCATAAATTATTGAGCGGACGACGCCTAGCCCGAATGTTTCACCCGGTCGCTTAGAAAAAGAAACTAGCTTAAGGTTTTTGCTTATTATTTTTGGAATATTAGCAAAGTACAAAGTGTAACCGGCCTACGCTGAACGCGCCCTCGCACCGATCTCGCCGTCCAGCTGCGGTATTTGCTCAATCATCAATAGCTTGCTATTGACTCAATCGCAAATCCGCATCTGAACGACGATCCCGGCACGATCATCGTGTTCCCGGATGAAACATTCGGGCTAGATCTTGCTGGCGTACTTCTTCGAGATGCCTACCCAGAGTCAAACCAGGATAGCCCTGCTGATTGCTGATCCGGCACGTTGATCAACTGTGGTGCAAGAGTAAGCATGCCTGGAAAGCAAATAATTAGGCCGGAATAGGCGTTTTGTTCCTAATATGTCCATGTTAGGCAAAAGCCGAATAGATATTTAGGCAGATTGAATACCGCATGAAACATGCGGGCAGGGCTAGAGTTCAAGGGGTCGGATGGGGGTTTCCGCTCCACTCCATGTACGCTACAAGTCCTCTCGAATTAACGTTTTGCTGGACTCGAGCAAAAATGGTGTTTATTCTCTTTATGCCAACATTCCCAGCAAGATACGTGATTTCAAAGAACCAACAAAGAACATCTATTGAGTTAAACAGGAAGGCTGAGATAGGCCTATCTATCCCAATATTTGTACCATACCAGCATTGCGAGGAGGTTAGTGATGCGTGTAGGCGTAGTGGTTGACTCGGCCTGTGATCTGCCCGCCGAGTACTTGAAACAACAAGACATCGTGGTTTTGCCCATCAATCTTCAACTGGGTGATGAAGAGTTTCTAGATAGGCGTGATCCACGCGCGACCATCGGTTTCTACTCACGCTATGCCACCAAGCGCCATCGCGCACAAACCGCCCCGCCCACTACCTCACAGATTATCGAGGCATTGTTGGATGATGCGACGAGGCGCTTCGATCGGTTGTTGATCATTACCATCAGCAGCACCCGAAGCAAGCTCTTCGAGCATGTTAAAGATGCACAACTTCCATTACTGAACGCAATACGGCAGAAGCGCAAACAAGAGCAGGTCAAAGGATCATTTTTTCTGCGCGTGCACGACAGTAAGACGTTATTTACCGGGCAGGCGCTGCTGGTGCACGAGATGGTCAGACTATTGCGCGACAAACGTCTGGCATTCGATGAGTTGTGTCGTCGAGCAGACGTGTTGAGCGATTCCATACACGCCTATCTAGTACCGCGCGACCTCTACTATATCCGCAACCGCGCCAGTCAGAAGGGTGAGAGCAGCGTCGGTTGGCTGCGTTATCAGGCCGGTACGCTAATGGATATCAAACCGATCATTCGCGCGCATCAGGGCGACACCGAGACGGTGATGACCGCACGGGGGTTCAGCAAGGCCATCGAAAAGCTCTTGGAACGTGCCATTATCGCCATCGACAAAGGCCTGAAGCTCAACACAATTGCCTTGAGTTACGCGGGAAATCCAAGGGTAATGATCAAGCACCCGCAGATCCGTGATTTTTCCGACTACGCGCGTGGCAAGGGTATCGAAGTGCTGGAATCGGTCATGAGTACGACAGCGGGAGTGTATGTGGGCCCAGGTTCTCTGTCGCTAGCCTATGCGGTTTGAGAAATCTCTGATTAATGCATGAATCGGCGCGTGGTGGCTGGAATGCCCCGGCTTGGCGTTGAAAAGGCCTCACAATAGCGAGTTGTCACGTGCGCATTTCGTCTCGATCCGAAACATTTCATCTCACCACGCACTCGATTCGGACTGTATTTAAGTACTGACAGTTCACTACATGGATATAGAGCCATCCGCCTGGTAGCGTACGTATTTCTGATCTGAGAGGATGCTAATTACGTCGCCGGTCGGAAGATAACTGCGTAGAAGTTGATCGCTATCGTCCAAGCTGCCGATGCTGCCTGTGTTGTCTGTAAATACAATCCAGCCATTTCCCCATTCGTAGGAGTCGGCACACGTCCGCGCGTCACTGCTGGCGCAGACTGATACAGGCATCCCGCGCTTTACGGACTCGCTACGAGCATATTGGAAATGCGTGACCAGGTCATTGGTGGTAGCAGTCATTTGATTGTTGTCTAGCAATGTTGAAAAGCCGGGTATACCCACTGTCAGAATGATCAGAGACACGGCAAGTGTTGACATTAACTCGATTAATGTGAAACCTGAAGTGTAGATCCGCCTCGTGTTTTTGAACATGGTTAATCTCACCAAATTGAAAAAGACTCATGCATGTCGTGACTGGTTAGTCGCATGCTGATCGATTTGTCTGGAGTCTGCCTGCCAGACTGATGCTGATTGTTCGTCCTGTCTCGCCTTCGCGATTATCACATATCACAAAGGTTGCGCCCGCCTGAGGCGCGGCGGCGGCGCCGGCATCGGCAGATTCGCTAGAACTGCATTCTCCGATAATGTCGCCATGCGCCATATGTGCAGGAAGCGCGCTCTTGCTGACGGTAATGGTGTGGGCATTGTCGGGGTTGCCTGGAGGTATGTGACATATTGTGACTTTTTCACCAGCAAAGGCATTACTGCATGAAAAACCAATGACCGTGAAAAGTGCTGTTGCTAAGGCGAAATGAGTAAACTTTTTCATAATCGATACATTATTGCTTCTAGTAGTGGAAAGATGCATTGATCAGTTTTTTTTCGCTATTGAAAATAGCGGAATGTAATCCCGGTATTCTTGTTCACTGTTAGCGGCATGACAGTGAAGAGTTTCAATTGTTTTTTTTATCAGTAGTCACATTTCGTGTGATTCAGGAGAATCATTCTGTTTTTAATGAGGTCGCTCTTCAGAGAAAGCGGTTGATCAAAAAAACGTCGTTATTTGTTGTTTTTGAAAAAAATCAAATTAAATAAAATATCGAAATCCTTAATGAGCAACTTGATATGGTAGCCTGTAAAAAGAGGCGGTTCGTTTAATGCTGTCTTTAGGCTATTGTAGCTGATGATCGAACAGAGTGAGCGCTTTTGATATTATTCGAGATGCGTCTAATCAGCATTATAGAACAAGCATGATGTTAGTCCGAATGTTTCATACGGAAACGCGATGAACGCACCAGATTCATCGTTCAGATGAGGATTTGCAAATGAGTCCCTCTTTTGGTCCGTAAACAGCACTTACCTGTACCACGACTCAATAGGTGTAGGTCGGGTTAGCGCAGCGTAACCCGGCAATGGGTGTAGGAATGCCCCCTCTTTCGTCGGGTTATGCTGCGCTAACCCGACCTACATCTGAGCAAGAAACCGCTTATCCGCTCCATCCCCCTCGGAGAGCTTCTGCGTATCAAAGTTAAAAAAGCGCACGTAATAGCCTGCTATTGATGATTGTGCCAATATCACAGCTGTATGGCGATATCGGTGCTAGGGCGCGTTCAGTATGGGTCGGTTACACTGTGCACTTTGCCAATGCTCCAGAAATATAAAAACTCGGTTAACTTTCTTTCTACGCGTTCGGGTGAAACATTTGTGTTAGGGCATTTTGGTCTGGCGTAAGATGCCAATTAGCAATATTGACAGAGGAAGGTTAGATTTGATGAGTTTAATCTGCCCTGATTCCGCAAGACCAATACTAAGACTATGACATTCTTGAATCTCCATTCCTCATTCACTATACCTTCACAAAGGAAGTGAGTTCATGGCAAATGTTTGCTGAAGTGGACCGATTCTCGGGGCTAAATTCGAGGTCTATAAAGGGAGGACTGAAAAATGAGGAAGTTGCTTGCTACCTTTGCTGTCACTTGCGTGTTCATGTGTCAAATGCAAGTCGTGAGAGGCGAATGCATTGATGACCTCTGTGGGAAGTGGGTTGGTCAGACAACTGTCGCCAACAACGACGATCCAGCAATACCTTTTGTCATGGTAGGCATGGTTATCGAGATCAACGCCATAGAGGAAGCTAATTCAGATGGTCGACTGTTTGTTGGTAGTGTGCAGTTTGTCAACGCGTCTGGGCCGCCTGCTCCCTTTGACTTAACAGGGATCTTCTTTGGGCACCTGATGAAGGCGAGCACGGCAGGAACCGTGGTGACAGCTTTATTAAGCTGGGATGGGACCACACTGAGCGGTTTCTATCTGGACACCTTGTTGATTCCTGGTACGCGTGCCCACCCGCAAACTGGAAAATTCATGCTGATGAAAGTGACAGACTAGGGTATTTTGGCGACAGTATTCCTAGTAATCCATATCCTTCCAGCAAGACCATTGTGATAAACGTATTGTCTGCGGCTTCACTCAAACGCTATATAGTTAAGCGGTATACAGGTGGGGCAAGGATCCATGGCTTAGTGCTTCGCTGGCACGTTGATGAACAATGGGGTTAGGGGAAGTGTGCCTGAAAGGAAGGAAATTCGGCCATGTTAGGAGTTTTGTTCCTGTGTATGTTGTCCCTTCTAAAGTAGCTTGAATTTGTGAACACATTGATATATGGGATACAACATTCGGGCTAGAAGCCGTAATAAAAATAATTAAAACCCTTATTCAGTTGCAAATGCGGCTTTCAGTGCAATTTCGGCGGATTCACTGCCGGAATGGCGATGATTGAATGGCTTTCATTCAATGGGCATTCAATCAATGAGTGCCTATGAAATTCACACAACCTTAAACTTAATTTTCAGCGTAAG
>JASFJY010000240.1:0-5590 GCA_050119415.1 Chromatiales bacterium
GAAATATGTATATTAAAAATAACGCATAGGCCGCATAAAAGCCATTTTCCTTAAATCACTCCGGATCGTCAGATCAGCAATTGACCGGTCAATCGGCCCCTTCGTCACTCTCACCTGAAATTGTTAATCCGACAACTAAAGTTGTCATCTTCAGACGAAGGGTGCCTCGCTGCAGGCAGGCACACTTCGACCTGGGCACACTTCGGCCTGTCATTTTAAAATCATACTGCTAGCCCGAATGTTTCATCCGGGAACGCGATCATCGCAGTGGTGCATCGATGCACCCTTATCTGTGCTAATGTACAGCGCATGTTTACCAGCCATACCAGAATGACTCATATCGGTGGACTCTTGAGCATAAGTCTCAGGAGTTGTCTAGTAGCTCAGTTTGCTCCTCTGCTGTTGCCCCTCCTACTATCGGTTATTTCTCCACAAGCGAGCGCGCAAGAGAAGCAACCGCGCATCGGTCTGGTACTCAGTGGTGGCGGTGCGCGTGGGCTGGCTCACATTGGAGTACTCAAGGTGCTGGAGGAGATGCGCATCCCCATTTCCTGCATCGCAGGGACCAGCATGGGCTCCCTGGTCGGCGGTATATACGCCACGGGGATGCCGCTTGATGAGATGGAGCGGAGGGTGGCGACGATGCAGTGGGAGGATCTCTTCACCGACGACCCTCCCCGCTCGGAGAAACCCTTTCTGGCCAAGCGCGACGACTACGAAAACCTCTTCGACCTGGAGCTGGGACAACGCGGCACCCGCATTCTGTTGCCGCCCGGTTCCACTGGCGGTTACAAGTTCGAGTTTCTGCTGCGCGAGATGGTGGCACCGGCGGGCAATTTCGCCGAGATGGATTTTGACGATCTGCCCATTCCCTTCCGCGCCATGGGCACCGACATCGAACAGGGCAAGAGCAAACAGTTCCGTGACGGCGATCTGGTCAAGGCGATGCGCGCCAGCATGTCAGTGCCAGGCGCGATCGCGCCGGTGGATATAGACGGCACCCTCTATGTGGATGGCGGTCTGCTGCAAAATCTGCCGGTGCAAACGGCTCGGGACGCCTGCGCCGACGTAGTGATTGCGGTCAATGTAGGCGGCGGTCTGCTACCGCGCGAGGAGCTGGATTCGGCCCTGGGCATCTCCCTGCAGATGATCAACGTGATGATGGAGCAGAACGTGCGCGTGTCGATCGCCTCCCTCGGTCCCGGGGATGTGCTGATCGAGCCGGCGCTCGGCAATTATAGCTCCGTCGATTTCGAAGGAGCGATGAACCTAATCCCGGTCGGTGAGGCGGCGGCGCGGCAACAGGCCGATAAGCTCCGACGCTATAGCCTCTCCGAATCTGACTATCGGATGTGGCGCGCCTCGGTGCTGGCGCGTCTGCCGCAAGTGCCGAAGGTCAGGCGGGTCGAGGTGGCAACCAGCGGCGGGCGGGTCAACCCCGAGGTGATCGAGCAGGAGCTGGCGGAGGTGCCCGGAATCGATCTGAGGCGCCGCCCCGAAAGCGATTTCAGCCTGGAGAACCTCAACACCCGCCTGGAGCAGATCTACGGCCGCGGCGACTTCGAGCGCATGGACTATAGGATGGTCGACCGCCAGGGTTTGCGGACCGTGAGAGTGGAGGGGGTGGAGAAGTCCTGGGGGCCAAACTATGTGAAGTTCGGCCTGGGTTTCGCAACCGATGCGGATCAAACCCGCTTCAACGTCAATCTCAGCCACCGCAGCACCTGGATCAACTCGCTGGGCGCCGAATGGCGCAACGATCTGCAGCTCGGCTACCGCGACCGCCTCGCGAGCGAGTTCTACCAACCCGTCACCTCCCGCGCCTGGTTTTTCATCGCGCCCCGGCTAGAGTTTCAACAGGAGCCGATCGTCTACTTTCTGGACGGCGACCGCATTGGCGACTATCGAGTCACCACCTCCCGCGCCCACCTCGACCTAGGGATGCAGAATAAATATGGGGAGATACGGCTCGGGGTTTTCACCGGCCATCTCAATGCCCAGGAGGATTTCGCTCTGGTCGACCTGGTGAGCGACTACAGTCTCGATCAGACCGGCTACACCAGCCGCATCATCATCGATCAGATAGACGATCCCAGTTTCGGCTATAACGGCTTTCTCGGCATACTCGACATCCAAGGCACGCTGGAGCGATGGGGATCGGATGACCAATACAACAGGACAGAGCTCTTTCTCATGGGAGCGAAAAGCATCGGTAAGCATTCGTTCGAACTCTCCGGTTACATCGGTCGTACCCTCAGAGGGGAACTCCCCCCCTACGACCCCTTCCTGCTCGGCGGTTTTCTGCGCGGTTCCGGCTACCGAATGGACGAACTCCTCGGCGAGCGGGTGGATCTGCTGCGCACGGTCTACAGCTACAAGCTCACCTCCCTGCCTCCACCCCTGGGAAAAGGGCTCTATCTGGGCGGTTCACTGGAGGCGACCCGGGGCTCCCTGGACAGTACGCTTGATGCCAGTGAGAAGATTCACCGCTCAATGAGTCTCTTCCTCGCCGCCGACACCTTTCTAGGACCAGCCTATCTAGCCTGGGGGCAGACGCTAGGCCACGATCCGGAGGGAACCCTCTACTTCATGCTGGGCCGGCCCTGAAGCCGGTCGACGGCCACCTCTTTGCAGCGACTCTCGCCCATGGTTCACGTACCAGGGGGCTATACTCAGAATGGAATGCTGTCACCCATAAGGATTCGGTTGAAAGGTTCGGGTTTGAGTCAATAAATAGCAAGACAATTCGGAGATACTATTTGTTAAAAAATCGCTCACCTTTCATTTTCATCAAATATATAGATGCGCTTACTCCATAACTTCCTTCCAGCATATATAGGGAGCGTTGAATTAGCTCTTTTCCTTTCTCTCACCCTAACAGTTATATTTATTAGCGTCCTCCCTGTCTCAAGGGTACAGACTCATCCTCTTAGGAAAAAAATCTCACCCGAGATTTAGTGTCATTTTTATCTTAGCTTCCTGATCATTCAAGCAATCAATATGGCCAAGTGGAATTAGTCTCGTACAGATTCAGGGCCGTCCTTCGCTTGGAAATGAAATCGCTTCTTACGAACATTCCACTTGAAATTGTCTGTCAATGGCGGCGTTGCCGTTGGCCGTTGCCGCCTCCCATATAATCGCCTTGAAAGTCACTATTTGTAGAATAGTTTAATTTATTGGATGAAAAGTCTGCATACCATTCCTGGAAGTCCTTAGCCGGCATGGGCCGTCCCAATCCATACCCCTGCACAATGGAGCAACCTAGATCCACCAGATATTGAGCCTGCCGGGTTGTTTCAACGCCTTCGGCAACCACGCGCAGTCCAAAGGCCTGGCCGAGGCCTATCACACTGACAACGATTGCCTCATCATTCGAGTCTTCGAGCATGTCTCGGACGAAGGACAGGTCGATCTTCAGCTCTTCGATGCACAGACGGCGCAGATAGACCAGGGATGAGTAACCGGTGCCAAAATCGTCGAGCGAGAAGCCTACACCCATTTCGAGGCACTCCTCGATCACCTGTTCGATTGGTTCGAGCTCCTCAAGGTCGGTAGTCTCGAGTATCTCCATCAGCAGGCGATTCTTGGGTAGCTGCGGCCAGTACGCTATTGCGTTTCGCAGGTCATCAATGAAGGTCTGGTACTTGAGATGGCGGGGAAAGACATTGACACTGATCGGCACTTGAATCCCTATATCGTGCCAGCTTTTCGCTTGACGCACCGCCTGCTCCATCACCCATCGCCCCATGCGGAACGCCAGGCTGTCGTTCTCGATCAGGGGAAGAAACTCCTTGGGACTGATCAGGCCGAGTATGGGATCATTCCAGCGCAGCAACGCCTCGGCGCCGACGACCCTACCCGCAACGTAGTCCACCTTCGGTTGGTAATAGAGTTCAAACTGCTCCTTATCGAGGCCGAGGGCTATCATGCTCAGGATATCGGCCCGTGCGGATATCTGCCGTTCCAGGCGCGCGTCGAATATCTGGTAACGGTTCTTGCCAAGCTGTTTCGCCGTATACATCGCATGGTCGGCGTGGCGCAACAGGCTGTCGGCGTCCACCTGATCGTCCGGGAAGAGGGTCACACCGACGCTGGCTGATACCGATACTGTCTCTCCGTTCAACAGCATCGGCTCGGAAACTTTATGGAGGATTCGCTCCAGAGCCCTGACGCAATCGGATTCGTCACCGATGTCGCTCCACAACAACACGAACTCATCCCCGCCAAGCCTGGCGACTGTGTCCTCGGCCCGCGACATCGACTCCAGGCGGCGTGCTATTGCGACCAACATGCGGTCACCTCCCTCGTGGCCAAAATGGTCGTTGATGGATTTGAAGCCATCGAGATCGAGATAACAGACAGCAAGATTCTTACCGTGCCGCCTGGCATAGGCGATGGCGTGTGTCAGACGGTCATCGAGCAGGCGCCTATTGGGTAGCGAGGTCAGCATGTCGTAGTGTGCGATGCGGTCGAGGTCGGCTTCATGTTGCTTGAGCTGGCTGATGTCCGTAAAGGCGCCCACATAGTGCTGGAGCCGGTCCTGTTCATCCTTGACGGCGACAATAGAGAGCTGCTCCGGAAAGACTTCTCCAGATTTGCGCCGGTT
Source organism: Chromatiales bacterium (assembly GCA_050119415.1). Lineage (GTDB taxonomy): Bacteria > Pseudomonadota > Gammaproteobacteria > Chromatiales > Chromatiaceae > Thiodiazotropha. Next base: position 4,607 of record JASFJY010000240.1, read on the forward strand.
CCAGAGTTCGCCTTGCCACTCTCCTTGGGTATTGATCGCTCGCCACATCTCGTCGTAGAACTCACGGCTTTGATGTCCTGCGCTGAGGAAGCCGGGATCCTTGCCGAGGATTTCTTCACGCCTATAGCCTGTGAGGCGGGTAAAAGCCGGGTTGGTATCGATGATGCGGTTCTCGGCGTCGCTGATCAGAATACCCTCCTGGCTGGTCGCGAAGACACTGGCCGCCAGCCGCAACCGCTCCTCGGCGTGTTTGCGTTCGGTGATGTTGACAAGCGAGATAAAGATCTTAGTCAAGCTCTGCTCATATCCCGGGCAGATTGAAAAATAGACACTAACCTCCAGGCGTTTACCGCTTAATGTCTGCACGGCGCTGTCGAACAACAGCTCAGTGCGGCCCTGTGCAATGGCCACCAGTTCTTTACGGAATGCATCGTAAGACTCAGGAATAATGGTTTGCGGCAAGCCAGCGATCAACTCCTCCTTGCTGCGCGCTTCATGGAGCCCGAGGACGGCTTCGTTAATGTTGACCAGGCGTACCAGTGCCGCACACTCTCTGACGATTTCCGGATGCGCTATGAGATAACTCTCCAGTTCAGCGCCATAGGTCGAATTAAGCACATCCAGCCGAGGCTTGATCGCGGAAAAGTCCTCCTCCCGGATCGGTACGGGTGAGTTCTCGTACACCAGTCGAAAACGCTCCTCGCTCTCGCGCAAGTTGCGTGCGGTCAACAGACTGTTGAGGCCATCCGATAATCTACGGCCAATCTCCTGCAGCAGCCGTTCCTCAGCTAGCGTCCAGACCCGATCATGGGAACACTGATGGACACCGAACTGCCAAGGTCGGTCGATTTTAGGACGTAAAGCGACCGACATCAGCGAGCGGACACCCAGCTGTTCCGTGGTCTCTGGCGGGATTGGGCGGTCCGTTCCCGGGCCGATACGCAACGGGCCACTGGCTTCGAGCAAGCCACGCAGGGTATGCGA
>JASFJY010000241.1:0-5585 GCA_050119415.1 Chromatiales bacterium
GATTAGCAGAGCGTAACCCGACTGTGAGGTTGCTTTTCAAGACAGGTATGACTTGGCCTCCTCCCCCGGATCCGGCAATCCGGCGATGCGCCAGATGCTGAGGCAACTACCAAACAGGCTGTGGATCTCCTCGCGTGGAATCCCTGTGGCACGGCAGACCAGACGCATGTTGGGCAAAGCCCCCAGGCTCAGATAGCGCTCACGGATATGTCGCAGAACTTGCCAATGGCTTTCACTCAGATCGCTAAGCCCCTCTTTCAGAGCCAGCTCACGGGCCACCTGTTCGTTCCATGAGAGATGATCGATGAGAAAACCGCCTGCATCGAAAAGCATAGGGGCGGATGTAGTGTTGGCAGGCTGGATGGCAATCTGGGTCATGCTCTTGACCTCCTAACGGTATGTCGATAACGAAATTTACTTAGGACGAAGTATGGGAGAGCCTGCTTCTTAAAAAAAACAATATATTTTGATTTTGTATCACGAATTGTGATTTAACCCGAATGTTTCATCCGGGCAGCCCGATTGATCGGAGATTCCTTAAGACAGGTCAGCTAATGATTGGTAACCTGCAGACCCATCAAACAGGTAATCGATCACCCTATCGATGGCGTACCGCTATGCCAGCAGGCCAACTCCTCGTGCTTCTGTCACACCGATCTCGGTCGGAAGAAAAGCCTCAGCGTCAGCCGGGAAGTAGGCGCCGGCAGGCCTGAGCGGGGCGACCGCTTCGGCACCTCAGGATAGGGATAACTAACTGTTTTATATAGACATAATGGCGGAGAGGGAGGGATTTGAACCCTCGGACCCCGTGAGGGATCACCTGATTTCGAGTCAGGCCCGTTCGGCCGCTCCGGCACCTCTCCTGAAACGGGTAGAGTCCCCGATCGCAAACTGCATTCGACCGCACCCCGCCAGGCTGCGACTATGAGGGCAGACAATCAACCGGGCACCAGACTTGATCGGAACAGTGCCTTGGAAAGCCGGGCGACCACTGTGACTACGGCATAAACCGAGACAGCTTGCCCTATATCCTTGCTGTTCCAAACCCAATTCGATACTAATCGGTGTATTCGCCAAGTCATCACTTAGGCACTATTCTATATCAATCCGTTGTTGAAATAAGCATCATTGAGCACGAGTTGATTAATTTTTTTCGATACAACAACCGCTGGGAATTAGACGCCTGCGAAAGATGTCTCAGCATGTAACAATGTAAACAATCCCAGATTAGGTAGGATGCACCGCTGTAATTCACCTCACACCATCCTTTCAACACTCCTGCTGTTCACGCTGTTGGCGGCCTGCAGCATTCCGCCGCCTTTGGTTGAACGCATCAAGGCCTCCGGTGAACTCCGGGTCATCACCCGCAACAGCGGCACCACCCTTTACGAGGGGCCCGAGGGTCTCACCGGCTTCGAGTACGATCTGGTCACCCTGTTTGCCCGGGAACTGGGTATCAAACCCCACTTCATCATTCCCAAACGCTTCGACGATCTGCTGCCAAGCGTGATCAACGGGGAGGCCCATCTCGCGGCCGCGGGTCTCACCATAACCCCCCACCGGGAATCTGAGATACGTTTCGGCCCTCCCTATCAGAAGATTACCCAGCAGGTCATCTACCGTCAGGGCAGCCGGCGACCGCGCAAGGTCGAAGATCTCTACGGTGACAAGCTGGTGGTTCTCGCCGGTAGCAGCCACGAGGAGGAGCTGTTGCGCCTCAAGCAGACCCATCCGCAGCTGACCTGGGAGAGCCGCGCCGACCTGGAGAGCGCCGAACTGATGCAAAGAGTGCTGGAGCGGCAGATCGACTACACCATAGCCGACTCCAACGAATTCGCCGTCACCCGGCGCTTCATGCCAAACCTGGGGGTCGCTTTCAACCTTACCGATCCGCAGCCGCTGGCATGGGCCATGGCGCATGCCGAGGACAGCAGTCTCTATTACGCTATGGTGGATTTCATAAACCACATCGCCGAAGACGGTACCCTGGACGAGCTGATCGAGCGCCACTACGGCCACATCGGCCGCCTCAACTTCGTCGAACTGAAGACTTTCGTCAAACATTATGAGAAACGCCTGCCGTATTATGAGGACTACTTTAAAGAGGCGGAAGCAATCAGCGGCATCGACTGGCGCACGCTGGCGGCCATCGGCTATCAGGAGTCGCACTGGAATCCCAAGGCAAAATCGCCAACCGGTGTTCGCGGCATCATGATGCTGACCCTGACCACGGCCAAACAGATGAAGATAGAGAGCCGCCTGGACCCGCGACAGAGCATCATTGGCGGAGCCAAGTACCTGCGCTACATTGAGAACAAGATACCGCCACGCATCAAGAAACCCGACCGTCTGTGGTTGACCCTGGCCGGCTACAATGTCGGCTTCGGCCATCTTGAGGATGCCCGCGTCCTTACCGAACATCTCGGGGACAATCCCGACAAGTGGGTTGACGTGAAGAAACACTTGCCGAAGCTCAGCCTCAAGAAATGGTACAGCGGCCTAAAACACGGCTATGCCCGAGGCAAGGAGCCGGTTAACTATGTCGACAACATCCGTGGCTATGTGGAGCTGCTACGCTGGCAGGAGCGCAAGAAACAGCAGGCGAACAGCATCGAAAGAGAGAAGCCGCATGTTCTGTCTATCATTCCGGAGGCGCTTTAATGCGAATATTCCACCCGGTCGCTTAAAAATCCACTATCTTGCAGTTTTTGCTAATTTTTCTTAAGCATTAGTAAAGTACAACGCGTAACCGGACCAGGTCACAGCCAGTCGGTCAACTGCAATCCAAATCCGATGCGATTGCTCTTCATATTGTAATCGACCAGACTTTCCCCATAACCGCGAAAATATTGCAAGTAGCCACGCCAGCGTTTATAGAGCGGAAAACTCCAGTCGAGTTGGTAGGTTTCACGGCCGCTGTTCTCGGTCAGATTGCGCGCTAACAGACTCAAGGTCTGACGGTTATGCTTGTAGATACCTCTCAGCTCATAGTGACCAAGGTATTCGGTAATGTCCGGATTGTCACCGCTGCTATCGGCTAACCGATGCCAAGGTTTGATACCCAGCAGTAAATTGTCCTTTTCGAAAATAAAGTTTGCATAGATACGGTTCCAGCTGCGCGAAAGATAACCGCCCTGTCCGTTCGACTGATGCACCGCGCCAAACTGCATGATTGAATTGCGCCAGCCGAACAGCGACCAGTCGTTCGGTACCACCAGAAACATTTCCGGCTCATGCACCGTCTCGCGGAAGGGTGAAGAGATATTCTGATTGTAGGCCTGCCAGAAAGAGAGATTGGTGTAGGCCGCATAGAGATCGACGTCCGAACCGAGTATCCCTTCGGCCACGGGCATCTTGAAGCTAAGCTGGAACTTCATCTCCATGTCATCAAAATCCGATTCGGGGAGATTGTATATCTGGTAATTGGGCCTGCTGTTGTAGGAGGCCAACAAGACATAGTTCTGCTTATGGGGAGTGAGTACAAAGGGATTTAAACGGGTGGCCTTCTCTGCCTGCATGCGTTCAGAAATGAGTGACCCGCCTGTCTCCTTTGATTCAGCCATCGTTTGCGTCACTGCCGACACCGGCTTCTCAACCGGGTCACCTTCCACCTCTCGCTCAGCCGCTCGATATTGCGCAGAAGCGGCGATCACTTCGCACTCGGCCCTGATTTGACCCACACTGACCTCGGGCCCTGATTGTCGAAGCTTGTCCAGAAGACAGGTATCCATGCTGGAAAGAGGCTCTGCCAATGCTGGCTGAACAATCAATAACCCTGTAACGATCACTCCCTTTATCGTGTTTAAACACTCCAGCACCTTATTCACGATACTTGCCTTTACCTTTTTGCTGTCGGCGTCGCTGGCGAAAAAAAGCTTTTAAAATATCACTGCACTCCTGTTGCAGAAGACCGCCCTCTATCTCGACTCGATGGTTGAACCTATGGTCACTGGGCAGTAGATCAAACACACTACCGGCCGCACCGCCTTTAGGATCCTTCGCGCCATACACCACACGTTTAACACGCGCGTGCACGATCGCCCCGGCGCACATAGGGCATGGTTCAAGGGTAACGTATAGTGTGCTTTGATCTAAACGGTAATTGCCGATTTTGACGGCCGCATCACGAAGCGCAATAATTTCAGCATGTGCGGAGGGGTCATGCGTACCTATAGGGCAGTTCCAACCCTCGCCGATAATGCGCCCCTCACTCACCACAACAGCTCCGACCGGCACCTCCCCCTCTGCCATGGCGTGATGAGCCAGCATCAGGGCATGTTCCATGAAAACCCGATCGTCCTTTTGCTCGACGGCTTTGGGCATCAACCGCATCCTTACCTTGGTGCTTGGAATACTACTCCCACTCGGTTATTGATACACCACGAAAACCACTCGTGACGTGGGGTTATCACTGGTTACAACTCTCAACACCATGCAAAACACCATTATAAAAAATGCTACTACCCTGCCGTTCGGATCGCCCTCCGAAACCCGCATATCATTCGCTATCCTGCGCAATCTGCAGAAGGTAGACACGACAGCGGCTCACTGCGCCAGATGTGAATCACCCTCACGCACTTAGGATCACACCGGCACAGGATGCGAACTGGCGGATGGATGCGCTCCTTCTCTTTCTCAACATCGCCGTCGAGCAGCCCCCAGACCGATCAGGCCGCCCCTCATCAAAACCATTGAAAACCATACCTTCCACCCAGGCCATGGCCTGCTGCCAAGTCATTTTCCCGTCGAGATCGTAGCCGCTGGTCCTTGCATAATTTGCATCCTGCAGCCAAGTCAGGTTTTGTTCGCTCTCATAGATCATGCCGTTGTCACGATCAATCAGCTGCGCCTGCACCGTAGAGGCCAGACCGAAGGCCCACAGCCCCACTAAATGCAATCCTAAATCCTTATTGTTCAGTACAACCATGTATCTTCCCTAATTCCTACATTCATACGGCACATCGCCTGCAAAGCAGCATGAAACAATACTCAACAATCAAAACCTACAGCGATAACCGGTTGATTTTATTGCTTTAGGCAGTACCACGCGCCAGCCTACTTGCTCCGATTTCTAGGGTACCACAACAAAATCAAAAAGTGCGAATACCATCACGTTTCGATCCTCTTAACCCAAATATTTCATCCAGGAACGCGATGATCGCGCCGGGATCGTCGCTCGGATGCGGATTTGCGATTGAATCAATGGCCTCTATTGATGATTGAGCAAATACCGCAGCTGGGCGGTGAGACCGGCGCGAGGGCGCGTTCAGCGTAGGCCGGTGGCACTTCTGGCTTCCTTCGAGGGCCGGCCCTGTTCTTCGTTTCCCTACAATCACCCGGCTCCCCAGGCCCAAGGGAACGAACGGCGAGGATCCGACTAATCACGATATCACCACAGAAACATTCGGGTTAAACTTTAAAAGGGCGGCATATGCGGCTTTTTTACGCTGCAAAACAAATGCCTTCTCAAGCACAACATGACAACGCGCATTTAAAAAGTAGCCAGCTATTTCACAGCGCAAATGATTCGGGGTTGCGACCACTACCAGGTCAATTTGGTCAGGCTCGAGCAAGGTGTAAGATGG
>JASFJY010000242.1:0-5579 GCA_050119415.1 Chromatiales bacterium
TCGCGCCTTCGAGGCAGAGTTGAGAAAGCGCTTGAACGAGCAGCAGACGAGCCAGCTTCCGTATACCCTGTTGTGGCTGGACCTGGATAGATTTCAGGTCGTCAACGACCTATGCGGTTTCGAGGGAGGGGATCGTCTGCTGCACATGGTAACCGACATCCTACTCAGCTATTTGCCGGAAGCGGGATTTATGGCGCGTATCGGCGATGACGAATTCTCCCTCCTGCTCAAGGAGCACGATCTGGAGCGGGGGTATCACACGGCTGAGACGTTGCGCATGGCTATCGACGACTATGCCTTTGAATGGCTGGGCCGCATGATTCCCTCATCCGCCAGTGTCGGTATCGTGAGTTTTGAGTCGACCGATCAGACGCCTGGCGAGATGATGCAGGCCGCACAGGCTGCCTGCAACATGGCCAAAGAGGGAGGCGGAAACTGTTCCCGCGTCTATAGGGCGAGCGATTCCGCTTACCAGGACCATCAACAGCTGGTACGCTCGCTGCCGGATATCAAGGAGGCGTTGGCCAAAGGGCGCCTTGAACTCTATGTCCAGCCCATTGTGCCGTTGCGCGAAGGGGGGGGACTGTCGCTGCACTATGAGGTACTGCTGCGCATTCGCGATGCACAAGGCGAGCTGCAGTCGCCGCAGGAGTTTGTACGTGCCGCAGAGCACTACGATATGATGCGCGCCGTTGACCGTTGGGTGGTGAATGCCTTTATCCAGATTGTCGAGCCCTATGCCGACAGGCTGCCGTCGGAGCAGAGTTTCAGCATTAACCTGTCGGGTAAATCGGTGGGTGACACTGAGTTCAGGCAGTTCCTCAAAGAGCGCATCCTTTCAACGCGTCTGGAAACAAAACATCTGGGTTTTGAAATCACTGAGACGGCTTTGGTGGGCGATATCAGTGATACCGCCATCTTCATCGAGGAGATCCGCAAACTGGGCTGTCACTTCTCGCTGGATGATTTCGGTTCGGGCTATGCCTCCTTCTCCTACCTGAAGGATTTCCCCGTCGATTTTGTCAAGATAGACGGTATCTTCGTGCGTGAGATACTCACCAAGCCGGCCGACTACGCCATGGTCAATACGATCACCGAGATAGCCCACTTCATGGACAAGCGGGTGATTGCGGAGTATGTCTCGGACTCGGATATTGCTCAGGCCCTCAGCAGCATTGGGGCGGATTTCGGCCAGGGTTACCACTTCGATAAACCGAGACCCCTGAAGCTGGTGCTCTCCGAGATTGTTTCAGGTCACGCAGATAAACGCCTCAGCAACGCCTGACGGTAGGCCCTGAGGATTAACCCGAATGTTTCACCCGGTCGCTTAGAAAAGAAACTAACATAATATTTTTGCTTGGTATTTTTGGAATATTAGCAAAGTGCAAAGTGTAACCGACCCAGGCTGACCGCGCCCTCGCACCGGTCTTGCCGTCCAGCAGCGGCATTTGCGCAATCATCAACAGCGAGCTACTAATCAATCGCAAATCCGCATCTGAACGACGATCCCGTCACGATCATAAGGTTCCCGGATGAAACATTCGGGTTATGGCTGTGCGAAACAGCGCTAATATAGGTACAATCCGGACTGAAATGCTTTCCTATCCTTCGGAGTTCCGGATTGACCCTCTATGCCGCCGATAAACTGATCGCCCAGGCCCGCGTGTTGGCGGCGGAGTACCGGCGCACCATGGGTAAGCCCCTGCCCGGCATCAGCAATGAGATCGCCGAGCATGATGCGATCAAGCTGCTGCAACTCACGCCGAGACCGGAGGGGGAGGGCGGCTACGACGCCACCGATCCGGCGCGCGGCGACAAACGCATGCAGATCAAATCGCGCACCATCTTCGACGAGAGCAAGTCGGGCCAGCGTCTGGGACAGCTCAAACTGGACAAGGAGTGGGACAGCGTGGTGCTGGTGCTCATGGATGAGAACTATGAACCCTATGAGATCTACGAAGCGGAACGGGATGAGATCCTCGAATATATCAACAAATCGAGCAGCGGCAGGTCCAAGCGCGGCGCCATGTCGGTCTCCCGTTTCAAAATCATCGGTCGTTTGGCCTGGACCCGTGAGAACGGTCTTGAACCCGAGGTCTGGGACAACCGGGCCGGCTGATCGCGTTTTACCCTGAGCATGACCGATTTCGCCGAGATCTTCGGGCCCGACGGTTGGTTGGCATCACGTATCCAAGGTTTTTCCCACCGTCCGCAACAACAGGAGATGGCCAGCGCCGTTGGCCGTGTCCTGGAACAGCGGGGGGTGTTGATCTGCGAGGCGGGCACCGGCACCGGAAAGACCTTTGCCTACCTGGTGCCGGCCCTGATGTCAGGGCTCAAGGTGATCATCTCCACCGGCACCAAGAATCTGCAGGACCAGCTCTTCCACCGCGATCTGCCGAGGGTGCGGGAGTCCCTGGCCAGCCCGCTTTCCACTGCCCTGCTGAAGGGGCGGGCCAATTACCTTTGCATCCACCGCCTCGACAACACCCTGGTGGAAGAGATCCGCCTGACCCGCGAGCAAGTGGGGCAGCTGCAGTCCATACGCGACTGGGCGGCCTCGACCCGTAGCGGCGACGTCGCCGAGATGTCGACCATCCCGGAGGATGCGGCCATCTGGCCCATCGTCACCTCGACCACCGATAATTGTCTTGGCCAGGAGTGTCCCGCCTACAGCGAGTGCCATCTGGTAGAGGCGCGCAAGCGCGCCCAGGAGGCCGACCTGGTGGTGATCAACCACCATCTCCTCTGCGCCGATATGGCGTTAAAGGAGGAGGGCTTCGGTGAGTTGCTGCCTGGCGCCGATTGCTTCATCCTCGACGAGGCGCACCAGCTGCCCGAGGTGGCCAGCAACTTCTTCGGCAACAGCCTCAGCGGCCGTCAGCTGCGGGAGTTGGCCAAAGACGCTATCGTCGAGACCCATAAGCAGGCCAGGGATACGCCGCAACTGCTCGAACGGGCCGAGGCGCTGAAGAAGAGCGCCGGCGATCTGCGTCTCGCCTTCGGCCTGGAGGTCCGGCGCGGTCCCTGGTCGGAGCTGACCGACAATCCTGCGGTGGAGCGCCAGCTCGAACGGGTGATGACCTGTCTCAGCGATCTGACAGAGGCGCTACAGGCGGTCGAGGGACGGGACAAGGGACTCGACAGCTGCAAGGAACGTAGCGAACAGCTGCGCTTGCGGCTGCAGGAGCTGCGGGAAGAGGGAGAGGGGGAGGATAGTGACGATGCGGCCTCGATCCGCTGGTTCGAGACCACCCGCCAGGGCTTCCGCCTCAACCGTACCCCGCTGGAGATCTCCGGTATCTTCAACGGCGTCATGCAGCACCACCCCGCCGCCTGGGTCTTCACCTCGGCGACCCTGGCGGTGGGCGGTAGTTTCGACCATTTTGCCCATCAGCTGGGGCTGAAGCAGGCGCAGACCCACTGTTGGGACAGCCCTTTCGACTATCCGCGCCAGGCCCTCTGGTATGTGCCCAAGGGCTTGCCTGAGCCCAACCATCCCGATTTCAACCGCACTGTCTCCGAACTCTCGATCCCCATATTGCAGGCGAGTCGGGGACGCGCCTTCCTACTTTACACCAGTCACCGGGCGCTGCAGGAGGCGGCCGACTACCTGGCCGACAAGCTGGAATTTCCCTTGCTGGTGCAGGGCTCCGCACCACGCACCGAGCTGATCGATCGCTTCCGCGAACTGGGCAATGCGGTGCTGTTGGGCACTTCCAGCTTCTGGGAGGGGATCGACGTGCGCGGCGAGGCCCTCTCCTGCGTCATCATCGACAAGCTTCCCTTCGCCTCTCCCGGCGATCCGGTGCTGCAGGCGCGCATCGACGCCCTGCGCAAGCGCGGCGGCAACCCCTTCATGGAGTTCCAGCTACCGCAGGCCGCCATCGCCCTCAAGCAGGGGGCCGGACGGCTGATCCGCGATGAGCGCGATACCGGCCTGCTGGTGGTCTGTGACCCGCGTCTGATCAACAAGCCCTATGGCAAGCTCTTCATCCGCAGTCTGCCGCCCATGACCAAGACCCAGGACCCGATGGTGGTGAAGCGCTTCTTTGAGCATGTGGCGAGTCGTGCTTGAGGGAGATTGGTAACGGGCTTCGGTGCTATCAATGTGGCAAACCGCACCGCTTCAGTTGCAGAAACCAGAATAATCAAATGGTGTAACCTTTCTGGCGAACATATCCGCTTTAAAAGGCTCAAAATCCACACCATGAATAAACAGCAACAGACACTGACTGAGCACCTTGCCTCCAAGGATCGCTATCGCCTGGCCGTCACCGGCATGAGTTGCGGACACTGCGTGGCTGCCGTGGAGAAGGCGGTCTGCGCTGTCCCCGGGGTGGAGTCGGTCAACGTGAGCTTGGAGCGCAACTGCGCCGAGGTGGTCGGCGGTCTGCCCCACCTGGCAATCGAAGCCATCAAGGAGGCGGGGTACGATGCCCGGCCTATCGCCGAAATGCCGCAGAGCTGCCCGGTTACCGAGCCCGTGCCCGTGGAAAGAGAGGAGGCATCGTCGGTACCGCTCAGCGGTGGCTATCAACTGGCGGTGGAGGACATGACCTGCGCCAGCTGCGTCGCCGCCGTAGAGCGAGCCATCCGCTCGGTGGACGGCGTCGAGGCGGCGGCGGTCAACCTGGTGGAGAAGCGGGCCCAGGTGGTGGGCGGTGATCCCCGGGCGGTGGTCAACGCAGTGATCGACCAGGGCTACGACGCCCGACTGATCGAGCAGCGGACAGTCAGCGATATCCTGCAGCTCAGCATCGAGGAACCGGTCGGCGAGGCCCAGGAGGAGCTGCTGAGGGAGCTGCTCGCCTCCTTCGACGCACAAGCCGAAATGGCCAGAAGCGGAGATCTCTGGCGGATCACCACCAGCCGCCATCCCGCCGACCTGCTGATCGCCCTGCAAGCGATTGGCGCCAAGGCCAGTCTGCGGGAGGCCATCGTCGATCCCTATGCGCAAGAGGCGCTCAAGGCCGCCGCCGAGGTGCGCCGCTCCAGCCAGCGTGCCCTGCTGGCCGGTCTGGTCGGCGCCGGGTTGATGATTCTGGAGATGGGGGGTTATGCCCCTTCGCCGGTGGCCCCCGGGGGGCAGAGTTTCTGGATCGCGGTGGCGCTGATCTGTCTGGTGGTGATGCGCTTCAGCGGCGGTCACTACTATCTAGGCGCCCTGAGGCAGGCCAAACACCTGTCGGCCAATATGGACAGCCTGGTGGCCCTCGGCACCGGCGCTGCCTGGTTCGCCTCCCTGCTGATCACCCTGCAGCCCGACGGCTCCCTGCTGCGGGGAGAGAAGCTCTACTTCGACGCCTCGGTGATGATTCTCGCCTTTCTCCAATTTGGCCACGTGCTAGAGACCCGGGCCAAGCACACCACCAGCGAGGCGGTGGGCAGTCTGGTCCGGCTGGCGCCCAAGATCGCCCGGGTGGCGCGACAGGGCAGTGAGGTTTTAGTGCCGGTCTCCCTGTTGCGGGTCGGCGACGAGATAAGAGTGCGTCCCGGTGAACGCATCGCCAGCGACGGTGAGGCGCTGGAGGGCGAGGCGAGCCTCGACGAGTCGATGCTCACCGGCGAGTCGATGC
>JASFJY010000243.1:0-5576 GCA_050119415.1 Chromatiales bacterium
ATGGCATCCGGAAAGCCCTTCAGGCCATCGACGCAGGCAATCAGAATGTCTTTGACACTGCGGTTCTGCAGCTCAGTCAGTACGCCCAGCCAAAACTTGGCGCCCTCGTTCTCGGACAGCCACATGTCCAGCAGTTCCTTACGCCCCTCCAGGTTGACGCCCAAGGCCAGATGGATGGACTTATTGATGACCTGTTTGTCCTGACGAATTTTAACGACAATACAGTCCAGAAAAACGATTGGGTAGACCGGATCGAGAGGCCAGGATTGCCATTCGATGACCTGCTCGATGACGGCATTGGTGACCTTGGAAACCAGGCTCGGTGATACGTCGGCATCATACATTTCCTAGAAAGTTAGGACAATTTTCCGCGTAGTCATGCCCTTGGCATACAGGCTGTGGATTTTGTCATCCATTGCGTTAAGCCGGGTCTGGCGCTTGCGAACGAGCTGGGGTTCGAAGCTACCGTCGCGATCACGCGGGACATCAACATCGTATCTACCGTCATCAGTGGGCAGTGTCTTGCTGGAATAGCCGTTGTGACTGTTAGTATTGTTGGATGACTGGTGTCGCTTGTAACCGATGTGTTCATTTAACTCAGCTTTGAGCGCGGCCTCAACCGTGATTTTCTTCAGCATCGCGCTGAAATCACACAGGTCTCTTTCCGACTTGATGCTTTTCGCGGCCTGCTGCGCCAAGACCTCGAGTTCTTTCTTCTTCAACTTGCTTATCTCCATGCTTAAGTTAATGATAAGCAGATATACAATTTAATCTACAGTCTCCTGAAACGCCGAATCGGATCATCTGCGGGGCTCCCTATGAATGAGCCTCTGTGCTATCATCTTCGACGTTGCACCGCCTTCCATTAGTTGGCTATTGTCAAGCCAACGCGCATTGCGCACCGAGGGTATTCTATGTTGCGCGCTAAACTGCCCAGCAACTTGCTGAATAAGGCTACGCCATGCTTACTGCCAATAGAGAAAGTTTATTGCACATCAGTAATAACAAACTAGCTATCTTCAGCGCAAACAGTGTTGCTGCTCATGTACAAATAATCGAGTTACTATAGTATTAATATTTACATAACAAATATTTTTCTATTAACTACAATTAATATCTTTATATCTTAATCTGTCTGGGTGAATTATTTTCATTTCAACCAGGTAATGGTTCCAGAATTCGGTTCAAATCGATAGGTTAGTTTGTTCGGACTATCATAATATGTACGTATTTTGGTAATACTGTGATTACCATTATTATTCAGTGGAACATCACGACTGCTAGAGGCAACGGCATATATGGCATCACTTGCTCCAGCAGGGCCACTTACTAGGTCTCCAGACGTCCCACCCACTTGAACAAGTATGTATTTACCATTAGGAGACCACGCAAGATCATTGTATACCTGGTACGCGGACGCTGTTCCTCCATCATCTGTTGTATAATCTGGGGTATGTACTAGTCTATGTGGATCTGTCCCATCGAAATTCATCACCCATACATTACCTTGTTCGATTAACTGGTTTGCGCTCGTCATAAGCCTAAATGCTATTTTAGTCCCATCGGGACTTACTTTTGGTGTGGACACAAACAAATCATCACCGTTTGAACTAGATTGAGCTGTATAGATTGGCGTACCCTCTGTGCTGTAGGGTGCTGTAACAAAAATAGATTTATCGTACGCATACACTATCTGACCGTTTTGCGCCCAATCAAAACCCCTCCAAATTAGTCCGCTATTATAGTCTTTTGAATGCTCTATTACGGAATGACTTATATTTTGTTGTAGGTATTTGTCAGATATATATAACTCTGCTGGCTCATAATTGTTTCTATTATCCGTATGCATAAATGCTATATAGTTACCATCAATCGAATATTTTGCATTGCCATGAATTTGTTGATATATAGCTATACGGTTTATCGTTTTACCATTAGCATCTACAGTAGCTAGACAATCTCGATACCTTTCCAAAATTGAATTTTCTGAATGATATTCACAATCAAGTGCTGTTAACAGAAATTCACTGCCATCTGAATTAAGCATTGCTGAGTATTTCGTACCGTCTCGATAATCAGATGTTTGTTCCCAAGGGATATCTGGAAATCTTGAAACTTTACCTGTGGTTAAGTCAACCATGGCCCCTTCTTTTTTGCTATTGACAAACAACCGACCTGTTAAGCTGTTATTTATATTTCCATTTGACGAAGGATTTGTGTTGCTATTGTTAGGTTCTGCGCCACCACCCCCACCACAGGAAACAATGGAAAAACAAATAACTGACATGAACAATATACTTGATGTTCTGAAGTATAAATTGCCCATATGAACCTCCTGTCCATGATACTTAGTTATCTATTCCGATATAGCATCTAAAGTAAAAGCACCAAGCAGCATTATTGCTGCTTGGCGCAAGTTTAAGTAATTTGTTTTTACTGTTTTCTTGCAAGTGATGCAAGTCCGTCACCAACCGCCTTGAGAGCAGTTGATGTAGCCTCTATGGCCATACTAAACAACTTTGACTCAGCTTGAAATACTGCCTGTGCTTCTGTAAAATCATTAGCTTTATCCTGATCACTTCCAGCTCCTTCAGAGGATTTTTCCATATCTTGTTGCGCTTGAATCATCTTACCCAAATGATCGCCAGCAATTTTTGCCATTCCCTTTGCAAGGGCGACTAACCAGCTACCACTGCCATTAGCGGCTTTACTCTTTTCGTCATCACAATCACTCATGATGCTGTTAATCAGATTCTCGCCGATCTCTCTGCCTTGCGTTCTTGCCTCATCACCAAAAGCATCATCTACAGCGTTCTGGCAAGCTGGGGTTGTTTCCTGTGATTGGTACTCTGATTGCGCCTGGTTGACCGCATCATTCATGATATTCTTCGCAAAGTCGCTCAAGCCACTTTGACAAATCGCATCTTTTATACCATCAAAAATGCCGTTAGCCTGGGTATTTGTCATCGCGCTCTGGACATTCTGCTGCCCGAACTGACCTATCAACTGGTTCAGCAGTTGATTGAACGCGCCACCGATCATTGAGCCCAACATACTACCCATCGGACCTAACATACTACCGATCGTACTACCAAGCATACTACCTATATTCATGATTAATCTCCTTATTACTCAATAGATTTCACTTCTGAACTCAAGCGGCACACAACGCTCACAATAGTGCCTGTTACTTTAAGTGCCACCCGGTTCTATCAGATGACGTCTTTAGATTAAGTGATAAGGATATGTTGGAAAATCGGGAGTTGCCCTAGCTAGGGTTAACACCTATCCTTGTGTCCTTACACTACTCCTTCAGTGTCATTATGCTTTGGCATTATCTGTGACTATACCTGAATTATACGCCAAGCCTATTGTAGCTATCAATATGCGCTGCCTACGGATCTCTACTTAAGAACAATCCCTTGATAACACAATCTATTGTTTGTTAATATTTTCATTGAAATCGAAATTTATCAAGTTACTATTGTGAGCACTTTTCGCTAAACACTCTTTATAGTTTATCTTTATAATCTAACTTATCTATACATCGGTATAGTGACCACAGATACTGTATCTGTCATTCAAAATTGTTTTCGGTTGAAAGGACGCGCAAATGGCCGACAAAGACAACGGTGGAGATAAAACTGAAAAACCGACACCAAAACGCTTAAAGGATGCACGTAAAAAGGGTGACGTATCAAAAAGCAAGGATGTATCCAGCACTGCAGTCATGATCCTATGGATTGTGCTCCTAGGCGCCTCGTCTTTCTATATTTTTAATCGCTTTTCTGCTCTGCTAACGCAGACACTTAGCCTAATAGGAGAAACCGACAATTTTTTCTATGCACTTGGTCACATTGGATATGAGACATTCGTCACACTATTGCAAATTACACTGATTCTGATTGTACCGGCTGCCCTGCTCGGACTACTAGTTGAGTTTTTACAAGCCGGCCCTGTCATGACCATGGAAAAGGTCAAACCGAAAATGGAGCACCTGAATCCTGCATCTGGGCTCAAACGGATGTTCAGTCTCGATAATCTTGTCGAGGTCTTCAAGTCCATTGTTAAAACAGCCCTGCTTTTTGTCATTGCCTGGTTAATACTCAAGTCATTTTTACCCGACCTTGCCAAACTTCCCGAATCTGCCATGCCTTATATAGGCAAAACCCTATGGCACATAGTTCTGTTGCTCTTTATTTGGACAGTCGGTATATTTTCACTGGTGGCCATTCTAGACGCCGGCTACCAGCGCTTCACCTATATTAAAAAGCTCCGCATGAGCATGAGAGACATCAAGCAGGAGCATAAAGAAAATGAAGGTGATCCGCTGATCAAGCAGCAACGTCGGCAGGCACATCAGGAATGGTCTCAACATAGTGCTATGGATGCCGCAAGATCCGCCAATGTCATTGTTGTAAACCCAATCCACCTTGCAATCGCATTGGATTATGACAGAGAAAAGACACCAGTCCCGACTGTTTCCGCAAAAGGTGAGGACTATCTGGCGCGAGCCATGCGTGAAGCCAGTGAAGAGGCACATGTTCCGATACTTCGTAATGAAGATTTAGCCCATAAACTCTACGCTGATGTGCAGGAAGGTGACATAATCCCGAGTGATCTTTTCGATGTAGTTGCTGAAGTGATTCTCTGGAGCAAGCAAGTAAGAGAACAGATAAACGGCAAGTCTAATGACGACACATCAGATATGTATGAACCACCAGGTGAAGATCTGACATGCTACCCTGAATCAGGCATTGGCAGTTAACCCTATGAATAATTACGCACAGGAACTGCTTTTCGTTATATTGGCCTTGCTCTTCGTCGTGGTGATGGCCTGGTTGCTGTTAAAGGGACTGAGAGGATTTCACTCCCAATCTGCGGATGGCGCGCGTATAAAGCTAATACTGACCCTCGCAATCGGCACCAAAGAACGCCTGGCCGTTGTCAACTACCGAGATCACGAGTATCTGATTGGCATCACCCCAAGCAGTATCACTCTGCTTGATAAGTCACCCGCCAGTCAGGAAACGACGCACACCTCGAATTCTGACTCCGAAAGTTAGCGATAGAATCAATAGCAAGTGATAATTGAGCAAATACTGCAGCTGTGCGGCCAGCCGGCGCGAGAGCGCGTTCAGCGTAGATCGGTAACACGCTGCTCTTTACAAATATTCCTGAAATATCAAGTAAATATATCATTAAATTTAATTTATTTTTTTCAAGCGACCGGGTGAAGCATTCTGGCTAGACGTTAACATTAGACTTATTACTTGCGGCAGATTGACTTGACAACAGTTCGCTCGCTAATCTCCACTTTTTTCAAGCCTGCTTTCCGGTTAACATCATTCCACAGCTTTCTTCTGTGACCCCTAACGTCAGAAGGCTAGGGATATTACTAGGTTTGTGTGAACTAAGCTTCAGACTGTCTAACTATTGCGTGACCGTGGCCATTTAGGCAATAACTTTGTCTTTGGTAAGCACATTGCTGGCAGGATCGGTCGCAATGCCGCATACACTACAAGTCGCTGCAAGGTAGAAAGCTCTATCTGGCCTAATAGTGTACCCGTCACAGA
>JASFJY010000244.1:0-5571 GCA_050119415.1 Chromatiales bacterium
CCTCTGGTTCATTCGCGCTCAGATATCGGCCACGGCCGTTCCAGGCGGCATGCATCATGTCGTCAGTGGTTGTTTCCGTAGCACTGACGACTTTGGGCCAGCCAACGAAATCCGCTCCGCAGTCCTTCGGCCAATTTTGATCCTCCAGGCTTTGATGCCTGTTGTGCGGGTAACACTCTCGCCCGTCCGGGTACGTCGCGGGGATAGTGCCCACCACACCAAAGGAAACAACGAATGTAACCAGATGCTGTGCATTGTTGGTATCGAAGCAGTTTTGCAACTTAACACTAGCGTCATCGCCACCATAACAGGTCTGTACACTGTCAGCTCCCGGATAGATGCTGACCGTTGGGACTTCATTAGCCAGATCGCTCAGTAGGTCTGTTTTGTAATACTTCATGGCAATATCTGCCAATGTGTCTTCGTATTCGTCAGCATATGACTGACCATCAAACTCACTGACATCGACATCACTAACATCTTCATCGCCTTCGCTTTCAGCATCATCGATATTGCCAATGTCAGAGACCGTCTTGTTCCAGAAACCGTCCGTCACTAGAAGGACGAAATTTTGCTGGCATGTTCCGCCCAATGCTGCTTTCAATATTGGTGAATGACCGTTGGCGCTGTCTTCATCATCCCACGGCCGATAACCAAACAATCGATGCTTGGGCAACTCACCTTTAAAGTACTGACCCGCTCGATTGAGGGTTGAACGCAGTGGCGTGGATTTGTCGGTGGAAATCCCCAGCAAGTTGTCCATAAGCTTTGCCTTGTTTGCTGCTGCGGCGGCATCAATCGGATAGGTAAGATCGTCGACATCCTTGACTAGGGTGCCGACTTTACGCTCCGAGTCCATTATATGGGGATTTCTGTTCAGGGTTGCCATTCCGAGCCTGTCTCTGGATTCGTCAATGATCTGACTGACGGCCCGTTTCATCACATAATCGCGTTTCCTATAGTAGCTGAACCAGTTGGCATAATTTGTTTTCTTCGCCTCGGTATCCAAATCCGCAACATAGACTCTATCGCTGTATTGGAATTTTATATTCGTATCCGTCGAAGACGAGCACTCGCCCTCCTGAAAGACACCGTCACCATCATCATGCCAAGGATAGTAAAAGGCGCCTGACTTGGCGTTGCCACTGGCATCTACAACCTTTCCGTCATTTTCTATCTTAGTCAGGTCACAATAAACGCCGTTCCTGTTCAAAATGTGATGTTCCTTACCCCTTATATCTTCCCCCTGCCCCTCGCAACCTTCTGCAGTTCTACCTCCGGTATAGGGATTCACCCTTGCTTTGGTTATTGACTGGTCGGTAAATGCATTGCCATCCGCATCCTTGCCATACCAAGGGGTATACGTAATATTCGGATTATAGGCCATGGCATTGTAGCCGGCGCAGTGCTCAAGATTATTCCTCACATCGTCACCTGGTTTGAATGTGAGATAACCTTGGTCATAGTAATCGGAATCCTCTTCAATACCTCTATCATAGTACTGCTTGGCTCCGGTGGTCATCAGGACTTCAAAAGCCATACTCCAGGAGTCATCCAGAATAAACAGAATATTCGGCTGAACCGACTGAGACAGGAACAAGGGCACTTCGCTGAGCACGCCTGGCGCAGCATGTGCGGTGGCCGTCGAAAGCGTGAAAGTAGCTGCCATGAGAAAAGAGGAGACACTTCTCAGCATGACAGTTTTGCTCAATTTCTTTGCAGATATCCTTCGAGAATAGATCATCGTTACTTCCTCAACCAGCTAGAGTGTCAGTACCACATGACTCTGTATGACATATCGGCTCGTCCCATCCCGCCCCCAACCCATTACGGTAATCCTGAATGACTCTCCAGACGGGATACTCTTACTACCCCCCAGCACAATGGATCGGTTCTCGAGACCAACGGGGCCGGTATACTCGATAATGAAACGGGGCTCATTCGCAACGCTCTCCCCAATGGGAGAGAGTGCAACTCCCCTGAGTTCCTCACCCAAGGTCACAAAACCTTTCAATAAGGCACAGCCCTCGGTAGCGCACCATTGATCCTCATCACTTGGATCGAAAACACAATCGCTAGCCCCGCAAACTTTTGAACCAGCCGGATGTGATTGCTTGGTTGAATAGAGACCCCCGCCATAGCTCTGATCAGTCGCCTTGAACCACGTCTCCCAGTTATCCGCATCCGCATCCCTGACCGGACTATTTGAGTCGAGATTTTCAAACAGCCACTCCTCAGCCACTCGCAGCCCCCGTTCCGCCGCTTCAAAGGCCGTAATCTGCTGGGAGTAGTTGCCAGCCATGCGCTGCTCAAGCGTCGAGTTGCCGATTCCGGAAATCGCGAGAACCGTCATCACCATGAGTACTATCAGGGAAAAAACCAGCACAGCCCCCCCCTCTCGCCCCAGGGCATTAATCCGGTGTAACCTCACTTCAATAAGACTTTTAGGTGTCGAGTCAATCATATATCCAAACCCATATTCCGCAGTTTCACGATAAAGGTGTAAACCTTTTCAACGTTGTTACCAGAAACCTGATTTAACACCATAGACAACGTAACCTTGATGCCTGTGATATCCGCATTTTCAATTGCATCTGTCCAGTCAATGTATTTGTCGGCATTCCCATCATCAGACCCTGTGGAGTCGATGCCGTATTTGACTTGAAGATCGGTCACATCAGGCATCAGCATTTCCGTGCTATCGCCACCACGTGTAACGCACAATCCTGTGTCGCCAGCAGCATCGGTGCAGATTTCGTAGGTCACATTTTCGACGTAGTAGATTTTCGAGAGTGAAAGCTCGTGATCGCCGTAAGCGAAGCTTAAATTATTATCACTATTCGAAAGACCACCTATCGCCACATTCATCTCGTGTGCTATTTCAGCTTCGCCGCCACCAACATCAGTCAAACTTGTCGGGACAAAAATATCAGCGCCGTCACAGTTACCGACCAAAAGAGTGACTGACGCACGCTGATTATCAGCCTTATCGAAATTAGCTTTGAGTGCTTTATAAAGGTCTGTATCCGTGGAGATGTTGATATCATCAGTCCGATCGCCACCACCGCCTACGATCGCCGCTCCGATTTTAGTATTTGCATAAGAGAGCGTGAGGCTATCCGGAGTCGCTGCATCGCCACCCTCCGTACCCCAAATCACATCCCTGACGCCCGAGCTGTTACCCAGAATGCCCGCGCTCGAGCTGCTTTTTACCAGATTGCTCACGGTCGACGAATTGTCCTTATAGGGTAATACGCATCCGGAAAATCCCACCAAACTGAGATCCTTGATGAGACGGTCGGAGATGTAACGAAAGTTCTCCTGCACTCGAGAAAGGTCTTCCTCCAAGCGAAAAGACTGCTTGCTACTCATGAATATCGATATTGCCCCTCCCATAATCAGGAGACTCAGCAGCAGCGCTATCATCAGCTCGACCAGGGTCAAACCCCGGCATTGATTCTTGGTCTCAATCTGTTTCATGAAACAATACTCATTCTGTAGGCCATTCTCAGTGTGTCGGGAACTCCGTCATGATCCCACCAGACCTTGACGGCGAAGATTTTGTTGCCAATCGGCGATGTCGCGGGTGCTGTAGTCAGCGTTGCTTGCACAAACCGAAGCCCTCTCGCCGCGCTTGACCGCTTCACTGCGCGTCAGGCTGAGGGCACCGATGAAGTCATTGGCATAGGGGGTGGTCCGATAACGCGCCATAAGACGGTTAAAAGCCGGAATAATGATGGTCAGACTGATGGTAGCCACCACAAGGGGTAGCATCGACTCAACCAAGGTGAAACCTGCCTGCACTCTTTGAAAGGTCGTACTTCTATAAAAAAAACCAGGCAGCGCTATTGCGGACGGAGTGAATCTACATATCTAAGCGATTTTTTGGCTGAGGAAGCGGCCAGGCATCCTCATCCATTTCGACGCAAACCGTAACCGCTTCCCTTACTCAGCGAGGCAGGAAGCCTCAAACAGGAGGAGCGAAGCCGCTAATGGAGCCGATGAGCAGAATCGAACCTATGACCTACTGATTACGAATCAGTTGCTCTATCGACTGAGCTAGTTCGGCCTCGCGTGCATTATAACCAGTTAGCTCGATTATTTCATCCGAAATTGAACTGGGTGCCTGATCTGGCCGGGCTAGATGGTGCGAACCTATTGGGAACCTAATGCCTGTTGCATTTATGTTCCCTGATTCTTTGCGAAGATGTCCCTTTACCCCATTATTGGTCAACGTGCCGGCGGCGTAGTAAAAAGCGATAATGCTCCTTCAGTTTATCGCCAATCAGATCGGCCAGTTCCCGTGCCCACTGCATAGTCTGGTCGCACTCCCTAGCCTACCAGGTCGCAATCGCCTCGCGGCAGGCCGGAGCGAAGCCCTTATTATAATAACGCTCGCCAATTTGCGGAAAAGCCGGCCTCAGGCTGGACAGCGTGATACGCAGCAACCAGCCCACTCCGATGATAGAGTTTGCACAAAGGCAAGCGAGAAGAGGTCGGTTTCTCAGTGCCTGGAGGTTGGCATTACCGCCAACCTCCAGCCACTCAGGATAGGCACGCAAGCGTCACTGATCACCAACAACGCTCAGACTCGTCATTACCTGCATCATCCTCTGCGGTTTTCCGACCAAGCTGATCGATGGTAAAGGTCACGCAGTCCGTATCAGCAAGTTGTACATCGGCTGCTCTGGCGGTGAATATATAGTCCTCGGTGGTCGCATCACCGTCCGTGTTCAGTGCGAAGGAATAGTGATCGGCAACGCCATCTTGGTCGTAGTCCACGCTATTTATCACTTCGTTGTAAGCGAAGATATCATTCACGCCGTCTTCGACACCATCCGGCCCAAAATTCAACTGAGCCGTTGTCGTGGCATAGTTGCCAAACATGGCATAGTAACGCTCCTGCACCATGGCAAGCTTACTCAAAGTGCCTCTGGCGTCGATGCGACGCGACTTCTGCAGCTGAACGTTGTAAAGGGGATAGCCGATCGTCACCAGTATGGACAATACGGCCAGGGTAATCATTAACTCCACCAGGGTAAAACCCTTTATCAATCTCTTCATGGCCCTCATTGAACCCTCAGTATGTTAATTATTGGCGATAGATCCGGATCGCAAGTGGTATGGTGCTGTTGCCGCCACTCAAATACTCGACACCTATCTTCTCATTTGCAGCGATATCCGAGAGCAAACCGGCCTTACTGGGCGAGCCCACCACCTGTAAATAATCGTTGTAGCGAAATACCCTGTCGCCTATCCAGATACGTTTTGTCTTTTTGTCGATGCCATCGTAGGTGCCGCCATGCATTTTTGTGCCGGCTTCCTGCTCGGGCACTCCAGCCCCTTCCAATTGGGGCGACTCTGCCGCCACTTTCTCAGCAGGCATCATGAACAGCCATCCGGTCAACACAGAGAGGGCCAACATCGAAGTTGGAATCTGCTTCATGTCATATTGCTCCTTTGTCGCCATCATCGAGCCTCATGCTTATCAATCCTCAAAACGGAGGATACCCCAGGATGAGCGTCTGAACCTGGTTTCATCACCCTGTACCGAAGGCGTTTCCAGCGGCG
>JASFJY010000245.1:0-5569 GCA_050119415.1 Chromatiales bacterium
CCCTGTGGGATGGCAATCTCCGCCAACTCCTCTATTGGCTTCTTCCGCGAAGGGTAGTCGATATTCGCCACCTCGTAACCCTCGGCCATCAGGGCTTTGGCCAGCGGCTTCATGGAGTAGGATGTCCTGGCCAGGCCGTGCAGCAACACCACGCACTCTGAGGCCAGCAGTCCCGCTGAAGTGAAGGCGGTCAACAGGGCCATCGAGATTATCAGTGATCGCTTCACGGTTACTTCTCTTTGGCGCTGACCTGGCAGACCAGACTGCCTTCGGCAAGCCGGGCTTTGACCGACTCTCCAAGTTCCACCTCTGTGGCAGCGCTGATGATCCTGCCGTCGCGTTCGCGACTGACGATGGCATAGCCACGTGCCAGGGTGTTGAGAGGGCTGAGGGTATGCAGATCCCTGGCCAGCTGGGTGAGACGGGCATGGCTTGTTTCGAGCCGTAGTGTCATGCCACTGCGCAGCCGTTCGTCAAGACGCTGATGCAGCAGGCGCATGCGTTCCAGGCGTTTGCCCGGGGATTGGTTCTGAAGACGGGACTGGAGCTGTTCCAGACGTCGGTTATGACGCAGCAACAGCAGGTCGGTCGCCCGCCACAGCCGCTGGCCGAGTTCGTCGAGACGCTGGGCGCGCTGTTGCAGGCGCTGGGCCGGGTGCTGACGTTGCAGTCGTCGCTGCAGGCCGTGCAGACGTTCACCCAGCTGTTGCAGGCGCCGGATCTGTCCCAGCTCAAGGCGTTGTTTGAGCTGGTGCATGCGTTGACGCCAGGCCATCTGGTCCGGCGCCACCAGTTCGGCGGCGGCGGAGGGGGTCGCTGCCCGTTGATCGGCGACGAAGTCGGCAATGGTGAAGTCGATCTCGTGGCCCACACCGCTGACCACGGGGATCCGCGAGGCGTGGATTGCTCGCGCCACCGTCTCGTCGTTGAAGGCCTGCAGATCCTCCAGGGAGCCCCCGCCGCGGCTGAGGATCAGTACGTCGCACTCGTTGCGCCGGTTGGCCAGCTTGAGCATGCGCACGATCTGTTGCGGCGCCTCCTCGCCCTGTACCTGCACCGGGTAGATTACCACCGGCAGGGCGGGGAAGCGGCGGCGCAACACGCTCAACAGGTCGCGGATCGCAGCCCCGCTGGGCGAGGTAATGAGGCCGAGCTGATGGGGTAGCTCCGGTAGGGGACGCTTGTGCTCGATGTCGAACAGTCCCTCAGCGGCCAACTTCTCTTTCAACTGTTCGAAGGCCAGCCGCAGCGCCCCCTCTCCGGCGGGCTCCATGTGTTCCACAATGAGCTGAAATTCGCCGCGTGCTTCGTAGAGACTGACCCGGGCGCGCACCAGCACCTGCTGGCCGTTGGCCGGACGGAAGCGCAATTGCTGGCGTTTCATGCGAAACATGGCGCAGCGCACCTGAGCGATTTCGTCCTTGAGGCTGAAATAGATATGGCCGGAGGTGGGTTGCGCCAGGTTGGAGATCTCCCCGCTGACCCAGAGCAGTGGGAAGCTGCCCTCGAGTACGGCGCGGGTCTCGCGCACCAGGCGCGAGACGCTGTAGATGTCCCGTTGGGGTGATTCAGGCAAAGGCATGACGGGGATAATATCAGTCAATTCAGCGCACAGGCTAATCGAGCCTGGCTTTGGGGGTTAGTGCCGCTGGTTGAGAGACGAGGCTTTGGCAAGCCGCGCCGTTCAGTGGGAAGCTTCAAAGGTGGTGACGGTTGGGGCGGACTCCACTTAAAACGAACGGGGAGGGTGGGCCCTGCCCCTCGTAATGTGCCGGAAGATTGTGTGAGCATGCTATCCACGGTTTACCCACCAGACGGCTAATTCTATAATGCCCGGCTAACTTAACGCCCACCCCGGAACAAATGCCATGCGAGTTATCGAGGAAGCCCTCACATTCGACGATGTCCTGTTGGTCCCTGCCCACTCCCAGGTGCTGCCGAAGGATGTCGACCTGCGAACCAAGCTCAGCCGGGGGATCGAGTTGAGCATCCCGTTGGTCTCCGCCGCCATGGACACGGTGACCGAATCCCGCTTCGCCATTGCGCTGGCGCTTGAAGGGGGCATCGGCATCGTGCACAAGAATATGACCCCCGAGCAGCAGGCCGGCGAGGTCATCCGGGTGAAGAAATATGAGAGTGGAGTCATCCGCGAGCCGATCACCGTCGGGCCCTACGTCAGTATTGGCGAGGTGGTGGAGCTGACCCGCGCCAACAACATCTCCGGCGTGCCGGTGGTCGACGGCAAGGAACTGGTGGGCATAGTCACCGGACGCGATCTACGCTTCGAGCGCAAGATGGACGATCCGGTGCGCAACATCATGACCCGCAAGGAGAAGCTGGTCACCGTAAAAGAGGGCGCCAGCCGCGACGAGGTGATGCAGCTGCTGCACAAGCACCGCATCGAGAAGGTGTTGGTGGTGGATGACAACTTCGAGCTGCGCGGCATGATTACCGCCAAGGATATCCAGAAGGCGAAGGACAATCCTCACGCCTGCCGTGACGATCAGGAGCGGTTGCGGGTTGGTGCGGCAGTGGGAGTCGGTGCCGGCACCGAGGAACGGGTCGACGCCCTGGTCAAGGCCGGGGTTGACGTGATTGTGGTCGACACCGCTCACGGCCACTCCCAGGGAGTGCTGGATCGGGTTGCCTGGGTGAAGAAAAACTACCCCGAGGTACAGGTGATCGGCGGTAACATCGCCACTGCCGATGCCGCACGGGATCTGGTGAAGGCGGGCGCCGATGCGGTCAAGGTCGGGATAGGCCCCGGCTCCATCTGCACCACCCGTATCGTCGCCGGAGTCGGCGTGCCTCAGGTCAGCGCGGTCACCAATGTGGCCAAGGCCCTGGAGGGCAGCGATGTTCCTCTGATCGCCGACGGCGGTATTCGTTACTCCGGCGACATCGCCAAGGTGTTGGCGGCGGGTGCCTACTCCGTCATGCTCGGCGGCATGTTTGCCGGTACCGACGAGGCGCCGGGCGAGGTGGAGATCTATCAGGGCCGTTCCTACAAGTCCTATCGCGGCATGGGTTCCCTGGGCGCCATGGCCGGCAAGGATGGCTCCAGCGACCGCTACTTCCAGGAGACCAGCGACAAGGAAAAGCTGGTGCCCGAGGGTATCGAGGGCCGCGTCCCCTACAAGGGTACGGCGCTAAACATTATTTTTCAGTTGATCGGCGGTATTCGCTCCAGCATGGGCTATACAGGCTGCGCCACCATCGACGAGATGCGTACCAAGCCCCAGTTTGTGCGCGTCACCAACGCGGGTATGACCGAATCCCATGTGCATGACGTCACCATAACCAAGGAAGCGCCCAACTATCGGCGCGACTAGACGACGTGCCAAATTCATTCACTATGGGGCATGTTGATCGATATCGCATGCCCCTTTTGTTTTTCACCAGCGGATAAACATAGCATGACCACTGATATCCATGCCCATCGAATTCTGATTCTCGACTTCGGCTCTCAATACACCCAGCTGATTGCCCGCCGGGTGCGCGAGGCCGGGGTCTATTGCGAAATCTTTCCCTTCGATAACGCTGACGAGGGTTTCGAGGGCGCTACGCCGGCCGGCATCATTCTCTCCGGCGGACCTGAGACGGTGACCGCCAAAGAGGCGCCGGCGGCCCCCGCCAAGGTCTTCAAGTTGGGGGTGCCGGTACTGGGTATCTGCTATGGCATGCAGACCATGGCTGCCCAATTGGGCGGCTCGGTCACCGCCTCGGACAAACATGAATACGGCTATGCCCAGGTGCGGGCGCGCGCTCATTCGCGGCTGTTGCGCGATATCGAGGACCACACCTCCCCGGAAGGCTACGGCCTGCTGGATGTCTGGATGAGTCACGGCGACCGGGTCGACAGCCTGCCGCCGGGATTTCAAGTGATCTGCGAAACGAAGAACGCCCCACTGGCTGGCATGGCCGACGATGCGCGCGGCTATTACGGCCTGCAGTTCCATCCGGAGGTGACCCATACCCGCCAGGGTAAGCGCATCATTGAACGTTTCCTGTTCGAGATCTGTGGCTGCGAGGCGCTCTGGACCTCGGGCAAGATCATCGAGGAGAGCATTCGCCAGGTGCGCGGGCAGGTGGGCGGTGCACAGGTGGTGCTCGGCCTCTCCGGGGGGGTCGACTCCTCGGTGGTGGCTGCCTTGCTGCACCGGGCGATCGGCAACCAGCTGACCTGTGTCTTTGTCGACAACGGCCTGTTGCGTCTGCACGAGGGTGATCAGGTGATGGCCACCTTCGCCGAACACATGGGTGTCAAGGTGATCCGTGTCGATGCGGAAGAGCGTTTCCTCAAGGCCCTCAAGGGGGTCGTCGATCCGGAGCAGAAGCGCAAGATCATCGGCAATCTCTTCATCGATATCTTCGAGGAGGAGGCAGGCAAGTTGGAGGGGGTCTCTTTCCTCGCCCAGGGAACCATCTATCCCGACGTCATCGAGTCGGCCGGCGCCAAGTCGGGCAAGGCGCATGTGATCAAGTCCCATCACAATGTAGGCGGCCTGCCCGAGTATATGAAGCTGGCGCTGGTCGAGCCGCTGCGCGAGCTGTTCAAGGACGAGGTACGCAAGATCGGCGTCGAGCTGGGTCTACCCTCCGACATGATCTACCGACACCCTTTTCCCGGTCCGGGACTCGGTGTGCGCATCCTCGGCGAGGTTACCAAGGAGTACGCCGACCTGCTGCGCCAGGCCGACCATATCTATATCGATGAGCTGCACAAGCACAACCTCTACGACGAGGTGAGCCAAGCCTTCGCCGTGTTCCTGCCGGTGCGCTCGGTGGGTGTGGTCGGAGACGCGCGACGCTATGAATACGTGGTATCACTGCGCGCGGTGAAAACGATCGATTTCATGACGGCCAAGTTCGCCCATCTGCCGTTCGATTTTCTCGAGACCGTCTCACGCAGAATCATCAACGAGGTCACCGGCATCTCTCGGGTGGCTTACGATATCTCCAGCAAACCGCCGGCTACTATCGAGTGGGAGTGACCGGCACTGGCAGGCAATGACTGGCACTGGCTGGCAACAGCAGGCATTTTATCTGAATGCCTGATTGTTCAGTCAGGTTGAAAATAAGTAATGATATCCATCTCCTTGTGCGGGATGCCGATAATATATATGTATTCCTCTCCAACCATGTAGAAGACAACATGTTCGCCTTGGGGGAAACTGTAGTAGCCTTCAGCAACATCATTGCGGTGTTTACCTAATTGCGGATTTTCAGCTAACCAGCTAAAGCGTTTCTCGAGCGCTTTCAGATAGGTATTGCGTTGACTTTTACCCCATTGTTGTTCGGTATAGCGACCGATGTTTTTCAAATCCTCCAGTGCTCTTGGGGTGACTCTGTATCCAGGCATCAGGCTTCGTTATCCAGATCGTTGATCAGCGAGTCCATTGTGAAGTCATCAACAAATTTACCGGATTCGGCTTGTTTGGCGCCCTGGGCCAAATGACTTCGTAAAGCATCGAGTTTGCTTTTACGCTCTTCCATGGCGCGGAGAGCATCACGAACTACTTCACTGGCGGAACCGTAACGCCCGCTGGCAATTTCATTCTTGATATAA
>JASFJY010000246.1:0-5568 GCA_050119415.1 Chromatiales bacterium
ACCTGAAACGGTGGAATACCCTGCGTGGTAAATATCTGCAGCCAGGTCAGCGCTTGAAGCTCTACGTCGACGTCACCGAACAGACGCTTTGAGGCCGACCTCTTCCATTGATACATATCAATGGAAGCTTGTATTTTTTTGACACCCTGAGGGGACTCAACGACTATTCAAAGGCTGTTGCCCGTAACTTTCGAGGTACCCGTGATGAGTGAAGAGTGCATTTTGAGAGACGGAGTCGAACTCAATCTGCAAGATGTCGAAAAAATCGCCATCGGCCTGAAATCCCTGGCAGCCTACTCCATGCTCGCCTACGAGCATGAAGATGATCCGCAAGATTTGGAAACAGTGGTTCAGGAAGGATTGGACGCCATCGACCGCCTGTTTGTTTATTAATCCCCATACCTGTGATTTGTGCGGCAGCGGAAACTGCCGCACCGGTCATTCACCCCCTCCCCGCAATCCCCAGGGCAAGATTCACCACCAGGCCGGCAGCGCCTTCAACGCCAAATTCGTGCTGGTGGAGATCAAACGATATTAACTACAGTGTAACCGGCATACGCTGAACGCGCCCCCGAACTGGGCTAGAATTAATGATGGGATCTGAGTCAAAAGCGATCCGGCAGTAGCAGGAAAAACCGGCCTGAGAGCAAAAGATCAAGTGAGGCAGATGAGACCTCAGGGAAAGCTGTTATTGGCAACGCTATTAGCGCTGATTGCCGGAATTACTCTCTATCTCTTCACCCGTCCACCCCAGACTGCTTACTTTATGCAAGCAGTTCCCTTCCTCATCGTGACAGACAAACCACTCTACTGTCCCTTGTGCGAGACACTGCCCTCACTGCTGCACGCCTTTGCCTTCATCCTGCTTTCGGCCATCGCGCTTGAGCCGAAGAACAGACAGCAGCTCATCGCAATCTGCCTCACCTGGAGCGGCATCGAGGCAGCCTTCGAATTGGGCCAGATCGACCGGATCGCAATCTGGATCCAAAATGTCCTACCGGCCTGGTTTCAGGAGATCCCCTTGCTGTCGATTACCGGCGATTTCTTTCTTCTCGGCACCTTTGATCCGTTGGATCTGCTCTCGATCGGCCTGGGCACGCTGGCTGCCTACAGGTTGTTAATGTCCACGATTGCATCGGAGGCTGATTATGAACATTCGAACGATCGCAACCAACTGCCTCATTAGACCGTTTATGGTA
Source organism: Chromatiales bacterium (assembly GCA_050119415.1). Lineage (GTDB taxonomy): Bacteria > Pseudomonadota > Gammaproteobacteria > Chromatiales > Chromatiaceae > Thiodiazotropha. Next base: position 1,200 of record JASFJY010000246.1, read on the forward strand.
CTGGTGGTAGTGATGACCGGCATCCTCTCTCTCATCGGCAGCGGGGGAGACGGCGGGAATTTCGAAAGGGTACCCGACGACTACACCCTACTGCCCTACTATGCGCTTCGCATCAGCGGCGTCGACGACCCACTCGACGCCTTCGCAACCGGCATCAGTCTAGACCTCACATTGGCAGGTACCCCCTATCGACTTAGGATCAATCCCCAAGCTTTGGAGGGCGGCTTCAGTTGCGACGTCACTACCGAGGTTTGCGTGCTGGCCGATGTCGACACCGCCACCCAGGTGGATGTCAACGACGAAAGCACGCCCCCCCTCTTCGGCGACTATCGCATCACCATCCTCGAACCACTGCTATTCCAAAATGCTGACATACCCAGCGACGGCACAGTAGACCTTACCCAGGATGGCGGTTTCGGAACAATCAGCATCGAAGCGGTCTTTTCTCAACCTTAGAAGCAGGGTGGTCACAACAGGAAGAGGTACTGGGGTGATCCCCCTCGCCCGGCTGTGAATCTACCGTCATCAGCGGGCTGGCGGCAGAGCCGCATTATCCCCTCACCTGAATGCCCGAGCACAGCGGAAAAGCCACCGGGTGTTCCACTTGCAGACGCACCCCGATCTTTTCACCGATGGCGTGGTCGTGATGGCTCTGCACCAGACAGAGGATCTCACTACCATCCTCCAATCGCAGGGTGTAAAGGAACTCCGCCCCTTGAAAGACCTTGTCGACCACTTCCAGTTTCAAGCTGCTGGCATCGTCGTGGACCACATCGTCAGGACGTAGCAAGAGTTCCACTCTCTCACCCACATCCACCTTCCGCTCGAACGACCCTTGCAGCGTGCCGATGGTTGTCTCCACCCGACCGCCGGCTGCGACTCGGCCCGGGATCATCGCGCCCTGACCAATGAAATCGGCGACAAAGCGGTCATGAGGCTTGTGATAGAGATGGTAGCCACTGTCCCACTGCAGCAGACGGCCGTCACCCAGCACACCGATCTCATCCGCCAGGGCGAAGGCCTCCAGTTGGTCGTGAGTCACTAACAGGGCCGTCACCGCCTCGCTTTTAAGAATCATGCGCACCTGCCGCGCCAACTGCTCCCGCAAGTCGATGTCGAGCCCGGAAAAGGGCTCATCCAGCAACAGGATATCAGGCCGCGGCGCCATTGCCCGGATCAGTGCCACCCGCTGCTGCTGGCCACCCGAGAGCTGATGGGGATACTTTTTCTCCAGACCGTTCAGCTCCACCAAATCGAGCAGTTCGTCGACCCGCGCCCGCTGCTGCCGGCCGTTCAGGCCACGTAGCCCGAAGGATACATTCTGCGCCACCGTCAAATGGGGATAGAGGGCGAAGTCCTGAAACACCATGCCGACCCGGCGCTTCTCCGGCGCCAGGGTCGAACCGGTGCGCGAGACGCAACGGCCGTGCAACAGGATCTCCCCCTCCAGCAATGGCTCGAAACCGGCGATGGCGCGCAGCAGACTGGTCTTGCCGCAGCCGCTGGGACCCAACAGCGCGCCGATCTCACCCTGCGTCAGCTCAAAGCTGACGTTGCGCACCACAGGTTGCGCGCCATAACCGATACTCGCCCCGATAACTTCAAGTTGTTGCGGCATGGCGCGACCGGGTGATAGAGCGACTGAGTAAAACCACCGGCAGAATCCCCACCATGACAATAGCCAGTGCGGCATAGGAGGCGTCGGCGAGCCGTTCGTCCGATGCCAGTTCATAGGCCCTGACGGCCAGGGTGTTGTAATTGAAGGGACGCAGGATCAATGTCGCCGGCAGCTCTTTGAGGACATCGACGAATACCAACAGCAGGGCGGTCAACAGACTCCCCCGCAACATCGGCATGTGTACCCGGCGCACGATCTCGCCGGAGCCCGTACCGAGGGAGCGGGCCACCTCGTCAAGGGCGGGCCGGATCTTGCCCAGCCCCGCCTCCACCGTCTGCAGGGAGACCGCCAGGAAACGCACCAGGTAGGCGAACAGCAGGGCCACCAGAGTACCGCTCAGGAGCAGTCCGCTGGACCAGCCGAAATGGTCGCGCAGCCATTGATCCAGGGCATTGTCGAAAGCGGCGAAGGGGATCACCACGCCCACTGCGATCACCGTACCGGGAATGGCATAGCCCATGCCCGCCACCCGCACCGCCAGGGTCACCGGCCAGCTGCCATGCAAGCGTTTGCCGTAACCGAGAAAGAGGGCCAGTAGCAACGCCAATAACGCGGCGCTACCGGCCAGTAGCAGGGTGTGACCGATCAGGGTCAGAAAGCGGCCATCCAGGCTCTCCTCGGCGATGGTCAACGCCCACCAGAGCAGCTGCCCCGCCGGCAGCAGGAAGCCGAAAAAGAGGGCGCCCGAGCAGATCAGCAGGGCCAGGCTCGCCTGCCGCCGATTGAGTCGAAAACGGTCGAGGACCTGATGCCGCTGGCTGGTATGGTGGTAACGGGCCTGACGCCGAGAACTCTTCTCCAGCGCTATCAGGACGAAGACCAGCAACAACAGCGTGGCGGAGAGCTGCGCCGCGGCCGCCGCGTTGTTGAGCCCGAACCAGGTGCGGAAGATGCCTGTGGTGAAGGTGGCGACGCCGAAATAATGCACCGTGCCGTAGTCGGCCAGGGTCTCCATCAGGGCCAGGGAGAGACCGGCCACGATGGCGGGCCGAGCCAAGGGCAGGGCCACCAGGAAGAAGCTGCGCCAAGGCCCATTGCCGAGGGTGCGGCTGACGTCGAGCACACAGATCGACTGGCTGAGAAAGGCGGCGCGTGAGAGCAGATAGACATAGGGATAGAGCACCAGGGAGAGCATCAGCGCGGCCCCCTCCAGGGAGCGGATCTCCGGAAACCAGTAGTCGCCATAGCCCCAGCCACCCCACTCGCGCAGGGTCGTCTGCACCGGTCCGGCGAAGTCGAACAGACCGGTGTAGGTGTAGGCGATGATATAGGCCGGGATAGCCATCGGTAGCAACAGAGCCCATTCAAACAGGCCACGCCCCGGAAACTGGCACATGCTGGTGAGCCAAGCGGTGCTGACCCCCAGGAGCAACACCCCTATCGCCACCCCAACCACCAACAGCAGAGAGTTGATGACATAGTCCCGCAGCACCGTTTGCGCCAGATGGCGCCAGATCTCCCCCGCCGGCTCGAACAGAAAACCGAGCACCACCAGCACCGGCACCGACAACAGCAAGGCAAGCAGCAATACACCAGCACCCCAAGCCGTGAAACGACTGCCGATGGCTGGAGATATCAACAATCGTCCAAGGCGTTGCATAGTGAACTGAAGGCGCTTTGTGAGGCCTATTCCTCTCTCTTTATACCCAGAGGGCCGCCTTACTTCCAACCGGCACGGTCCATCAGACGCACGGCTTGGGGATTGAGTTCGCCCAACCTGGAGAGATTGAGGGTATCCATCTTGAACGGGCCCCAGGAGTTGAGCAGATCGCTGGGGGCCACATCGCTGCGCACCGGATACTCCCCATTACGCTGCGCATACCAGGACTGAGCCTCCTCGCTGAGCAGAAACTCCAGCAATCTGATGGCGTTTTCCCGGTTCTTGGCGGCCCGGGTGACGCTGACGCCGCTGATGTTGACATGGGCGCCCCGGCCTGTCTGGTTGGGCCAGAAGACCGCCAGTTTGCCGGCCGACTCCCGTTGAGCAGCATCCATGGAGGTCAACATACCGGCCAGATAGTAGGTGTTGGCGATGGCGATGTCGCAGAGGCCGGCGGCGGCGGCCTTGATCTGGTCGCGATCCCCCCCCTTGGGGGCACGGGCGAAATTGTTCACCAATCCCTTGGCCCAACGCTCGCTAGCCTCTGCTCCGTTGGCGGCAATCATCGAGGCCACCAGCGACTGATTGTAGATGTTGCTCGAAGAACGGATACAGATACGCCCCCGCCACTGTGGATCGGTCAACGCCTCATAGCTGCTGAGCGCGTCGGGATCGATCCGCTCCTTCACATAGAGGATCGGCCGGGCACGCAGGGAGAGCCCAAACCAATGCCCCTGAGGATCGCGAAAACTCGCGGGCACGAGTTTATTCAATAAGGGGGATTCGACCGCCTGGGTCACACCGGCCTCTTTGGCCCTGTGCAGTCGCCCGGCATCGGTGGTGATCAGCAGATCGGCCGGGCTATTGCGGCCTTCGCTCTGCAACCGTTGCAGCAGGACATCGGCCTTGCCGGTAACCAGATTAACGTTGATCCCGGTCGCTTCGTTAAAGCGATCGAGCAGGGGCTTGATCAGCGCCTCCTTGCGCGCGGAGTAGAGATTGACCTCGCCGGAGGCCGCTGCCAACACCGGCACGATGAGACAAGAGAGCAGTATCAGGTGGACAAACTTGCGCTGGATTGACACAGTATT
>JASFJY010000247.1:0-5537 GCA_050119415.1 Chromatiales bacterium
CCTGGCCTGGATATTTAACGCGTTTAAAAAAACTGTAATAAAAACCCTCAAATCCCATCATGACTGAATTGGTTAGTCTGTCATAGCACAAGTTTATCTATGACAAGCTATACAGAGTTAACTGAGACTGTTGCGATAACGGCTCTATGACAACTCCACGGATTATGGTCGCGCGGGGGGGGGTATTGTTTTGATGCAGAGTTGCGATTGTGTCTACCCTTACGATACATCCCTGCAACACTCCTTAATTGCACGCCATTGTTGAATGGGCATACACCGCAGCTAAACGGCGAAAACGAGGCACGGATGCGCTCAGTGTAGGTCGATCAAACTTTTTTACTTTGCCAATATTCTTGGAAATCAATTGTCAGATAGACGAAATATTCGGAATCCCCATTCAAATAACCTAAAACGCTATAATTCACAACCTCATACAGATCAGAGACTTGCAATTTCGACTTACTTCAGTGCTAAACTGTTAGCTTTCCAGTATGCGACAGGGAAAGATTATCAAGGAGGTCGCAATGAAGAGTCCAGAACACCCGAAAGATGAGCCTGCCCGTCTGCAGACACTTCAGTCACTAAATATTCTTGACACCCCACCAGAAGAGCGATTCGACCGCCTCACACGCATGGCCAAAAGGCTTTTTGACGTGCCTATCGCACTAGTTAGCCTTGTCGATAATGACCGCCAGTGGTTTAAATCCTGCATAGGTCTTAGTGCTAGAGAAACACCGCGTGACATATCATTTTGTGGACACGCAATACTCGGTAATGACCTGCTCATCGTTCAAAATGCACTCGATGATGAGCGCTTTGCTGATAACCCATTGGTTACAAGTGATCCTTATATACGCTTTTATGCCGGCTGCCCGCTCAGGGCTCACAATGGACAAAAACTGGGGACACTCTGCATCATTGACCAAAAACCCAGAAGTTTCGATAAGGACGACCTCGAATCGCTAGTGGATCTCGCATCAATGGTCGAGCGGGAACTCGCGGCTGTTCAGTTGGCAAGTGTCGATGAACTTACAAATATTTCAAACAGACGCGGTTTCTTGCAGCTAGCACAGCACAGCCTGAATCTCTTTACACGAGAGATGATTCCCGCTTCCCTCGTGTTCATAGATCTGGATAACTTCAAACCCATTAACGATACTTATGGGCATGCAGAAGGAGACCGTGTGCTCAGCGCCTTTGCCCAACAACTGGAGTCTACATTTCGCAACTCTGATATTGTAGCCCGCCTGGGTGGCGATGAATTTGTAGTGCTTCTGACGAATTCTAATAAGTGGAAGGCAGAAAACATAGTCCAACGATTCCGTGAAACAATAAGCACTATCAATCAAAAATCAATCATTGGACACGCTATTTCATTTTCATACGGTATTGTTGAGTTTAACCCCCAAAAACACCGCAATATCGAAGCATTGCTTGCGGAGGGCGATTCCCTCATGTACGAAACCAAGCAAGCAAGGCGGTATTGCAACTGACGATGCGGTTACTGTGAACAGAAAACCCATCAATGCATAAATTAATGGACTGACGATGCTTAGCTCTTGCTATGGCACGCTTAGAAGAAAGATTCAGGCTCAAATTTTATGTTGCTCTGATTAGCGCAATTAGTTCACCAAGATGAATATATCACGGTATAAGCCTGAACATGAACATAACGTACTGACTGCAATTGACAGGGATCCAGACTGGGATCTATTTGCAAAAACCGGAACTATAGACAGCTATAAAAATTTATTGATGAATAGCGTGACATACGTCTGCTATGACGGTAATGAGTTCTGCGGCTATGTCAGAGCGCTACTGGATGTTGAGTTCGCGATTTATATCAGTGAACTCTACGTCGCGCCACAATGCAGAAATAGAAAAATTGGACGCTCACTGCTTGAGCGTGTCAAAACAGACTACTCCAACTTGGCGGTTTACGTATTGTCAGATGAAGATGATTACTATGAGAAAATCGGCTATAAGAAAATAGGTTCAGTGTTCGAGCTTTAATAACTCCCTCACTCCCTTCTCAACGCCTCAATAGGCAGAAAACCGGCGGCACGCCTTGCCGGGTAGTAGCCGGAGACCAAGCCTACAAGCACCGAGACGACCAAACCGATAAGGATGGCTGTGGGTGTCGGGATCAGGGGAAAGCCCGTCGCCAGATCCAGCAACGTTCCCAACAACAGCCCACTCAGCAGTCCGGCAATGCCACCGAACAGGCTGATCAGTACCGCCTCGGCGAGAAACTGGAAGAGGATCTGCCGGCGATTGGCGCCGATAGCCATGCGCACACCGATCTCACGGATGCGTTCGACCACCGCGGTGCTCATGATGCCGGCCACGCCAATGCCGCCGACCAGCAGCGAGGTCGAGGCCGCCACCACACCCATGGCGGTAATGCTGCCGAGAATGCGCTCCACGGTCTTAAGATAAGAGGCCAGAGTTACACCGGCGTACCGATAGGCGCCGTGATGGCGACGGCTCAGCGCCTGTTTGAGTTGCCTCGCCGCCTGCTCTGCCTGGCGCAGAGAGGCCGCTTCCGCCTGTAGATAGCTGATGGCCTGATCGCCGTTCATCTGCTGCACCAGGGTGTAGGGGAGCAGGATTCGGTTGTTGGCGTCCTCGCCCCCTTCGGAGCCGATGCTGGCCAGTAGATCCCGGCTCTTATAGGCAAGGATGCCGATGACCCGGTACTTTCGACCGGCGATTCGCAGACTCAGGCCCACCGGGTTAGTCGTTCCCGGAAACAGATCCTCGACCACGGTTTCACCGATCAGCGCCACGGGCCGGCGCCCCGTGATATCGTTGCGACGAAACCTCCGCCCATGTTTCAAGCGATCGTTGTTGATCGCCGTGTAGTGTTCGTTCACCCCTTTGATATCGGCGTTGCTGTATCGGTTGCCCCATTGCACAATGGGAAACTTCATCGCCATCACCACCGGACTCAACCGGCGCACCGCGGGACAGCACTCCCCTTGCAACAACGCCAGGTCACGCTGTTCAAGCCCCGTGCCTTTGCGGATCCGGCTGTGAGGATCCTTGTCGTCGTAGTCACGGTAGACCCAGACCGAGCGCAGACCGAAGGTCTCCAGCTCCTTGATGACGAAGGCACTGCCGCCGCTGCTGACCGCGCTGACGGTCATCACCGCCGCGATGCCCACAGCAATGCCGATCACGCTGAGGGATGAGCGCAGGCGATTCTCTCTCAGCGCTGACCATGCCTCGGCCAGCAGTTCCAGCAGGATGCGCAGCCTGTTCATGCCACCACCCTGCCGTCGTACAGCTTGACCACCCGGTCGGCCTGTCGCCCTACTTGCGTGTCATGGGTCACCATGACCAGGGTATGGCCTTCACGATGCAGCTCATGGAACAGATCCATGACCTGTTGGCCGTTACGGCTGTCGAGCGCGCCCGTCGGCTCATCGGCGATCAGCAGGCGCGGCCGGTTGACCAGCGCCCGGGCGATAGCTACCCGTTGCTGTTGTCCGCCGGAGAGCTGACTCGGCAGATGGTTGGCCCAATCCTGCAAACCCACCCGCCGCAGGGCCTGCTCTGCCCGCTGCCGACGCAACCGCCGCGCAACCCCCTGATAGAGCAGCGGCAGGGCCACATTCTCCAGGGCGGAACGGGGGGCGATCAGATTGAAGGATTGGAAGACGAAACCGATGTAGCGGGCACGAAGCTCAGCCAGGCGATCAGTGGAGGAACCCTCGACCTGTTCCTGATCGAGGCGGTAGTGCCCCCGTTCCAGGCTGTCGAGGCAGCCGATGATGTTGAGCAGAGTGCTCTTGCCGGAGCCCGACGGCCCCATGATGGCGACGAACTCACCCGCCCCGATTTCCAGATCGACGCCGCGTATTACCGGCAGCTCCCTCTCCCGCTGCCAATAGGATTTAAAGAGCTGGGAGATGAGGATCATGGTTCAGCCTCCACCCGGCTGCCTGCTTCCGGCGCATCGGCCTCCAGGCTGATCACCCGGGCGCCCTCGGCGAGTCCGCTCAGCAGCTCCACCCGGCTGTCGCCCTCCAGGCCTGTTTCGACCGCCTGGTAGCGCAGACGCCCCGACTGTATCAGCCCCACTTCATAAGCACCGTTGCGCGCACGCAGGGCGTTGAACGGCAGGGTCAGCACCGCTTCGCGCCGATCCACCTGGATCTCCAGATCCACCTGCTGCCCGATCAGCAGCTCGGCAGGGGATTCGCCAAGACCGAGACGTACGCGAAAGGTGTTGAGCCGTGTATCCTTCTCCCGCTCCACACTGGGTCCGATCCAGTTCAGGGTCGAGTGCCAGTTCTGCTCGGGAAAGGCGTCACAACGAATCTCGACCCTTTGACCCAGGTGTACGCGAGCGCTGTCCACCGCGTCCACATGGGCCTCGATCTCCAGGTTATCCAGGGCCACCAGGGTGAAGAGCTTAGTCCCCGCCTCCACCCACTGGCCACGCTCGGTCGACTTGTCCACCACTACCGCATCGAAGGGGGCGCGCACCTGCTGCCACTCGGTCTCCACCTGGGCCAGTCGCAGATCGGCCCTGGCCACATCCCGCATGGCACTGGCGGCCTCCCAGTTAAGCCGCGCCTCCTCCAGCCCTTCCTTGGAGACTGACTCGGTCTGCGCCAGTGTGTGCATGCGACGATAACGAAGATCCGCCTGCCGCAGCTGAACCTCAACCTGTTGCAGATAGGCCTGCGCCCGTTGCTGCCGGGCCGCCGCCGTCCGGTTGTCCATTGAGGCAAGCACCTGGCCTGCCTCTACCCGATCACCCATGGCGGCGTTGAGAGCGACCACCTGGCCATCCACCAGGGCGGTCAGTGTTACCCGACGATCGTTGATCACCTCGCCGGTCACGCGGATCACCTGCTCCAAGTCGCTTCGCTCCACGCGAAGCGTCTCCACCTGCCGCACCGGTTCGGTAAATGCAATCCTGATACCTGTCCCGGTCACAGCGGCTAACAACAGGAGCGTTATGAGGAGGCGTCCGCGCATGACCGGCCCCTTCAAAAGATATAGGTCAGACCGAGATAAGCGCCACCGATGCCGCTTTCATCCACGATCGGGCTGTCGCTGATGCCGTCGCCCAGACGACCGATCCCCAGGCCACCCAGCAAATGGGTCTGTTTGGAGATCGCATACTCGATCTCGACCCCGGCGAATGGCGTGACGCTTGCGTCGGCGGCATAGGCGGGGCGGCCCGCCCGGCTCTCATCGGCATCGACGCCGAAGTAGTAGTCAGTAAGATCCTCGCTATGCCAGCTGACGCCGATCTCGGGCCGCAGGATCCAGCCACCCCGGCTGAAGGGATAGGCATAGCTGAGCACCGCCTCCTGGCCCTTGGAGCGGTTACTGACATCGCTCAGGAGATCGAGATCGATCTCACCCATATCCGTCTCCCAAAGCAGGCTGACGCCCGCATCGAAGCCGGGCTTGCGCTCATCCAGACCCCGCCATTCATCCTCGTCGTTCGGATCGAGCCCCATTGCCCGCAGGCGGCCTACCAACTCGAGCTGAAAACCCTCCCGCTCATAGAGGCT
>JASFJY010000248.1:0-5518 GCA_050119415.1 Chromatiales bacterium
AGCAACTGGCTTTCCAGCAGACTTACCAAGCCGCAAGCGACCACGAACGCCACCTACAACGTCTACTCGAGCGACGCCTACACCCTGGGCGACGCGGTGAGTCCGGCAACCATCGATTTCGACTGGGAAAGCAATGCGATCCGATACGGCGAGCTTGACGCCGACGCCAGCGCTATCGCCAATGTCACCGGCACTTGCTCTCCCGGCGAGGCGCCCCCGGCCGGAGACCCCATGGAGGACCTTTATTCACTTCCATGCTCGGTGATAGAGGAGCACTCATTCATACCGGACGACCTGGATCCGGACACCTCCGCGAAAGGTATCGGCAGGTATTTCTATCGCATTACGACACGCGGCTTTGGTGGCACCGAAAAGGCGCAACCCCGCATAGAAGCCATAGTTTTCAAGCGCTATAACTGAGATCGAATAGTCGAGTGTCTTTATAACGGACTTTTTGGAGAATTTAGATGCGGTCTGTTAACACAAGAACCATTTCCTACCTGGTTGGCCTCCTGGTATGCCAGGCGTTTTTCGCCAACACGAGCGACGCTGTCTCTATCGGCCTGAGCGACATACCCCTCTACGTGAGGGAGGGCGTGCAACCGAACATCTTTTTGACCGTGGACGACTCGCGCAGTATGCAATGGTCGCATGTACCGGACGAAATCCGTGGATATGACGGTACCAACAAAGCCAAATCAAACACCTTCAACCCGCTGTACTACAATCCGGAAGTCACTTACTCACCCCCTGTTGACCACACTGGTGCCAGTCTCGGTGATGCCACATTCACCGCCGCCTGGAGCGATGGCTACCATAAGAACAGTACCTGCACAGTCGATCTCAGTACATCGTTTAGACCCACCTGGGGCGCAGTGAATGCCGATAACTGTGACAATATTGATACGCTCGATGACGGCCGTGGCAATGAATTTGCCGGCCCCGCTGAACCGGCCTATTACTACCGCTTTGACAACATTGTCGGCGACGGCGACATCGACAACGACGCCAACTATACCAAGGTGGTTGTCGGTGCGGCGGAACAGCAGAACTTCGCCAACTGGTACTCCTACTATAGAAAACGCATATTTACGGCCAAGGCCGCCATTACTCACTCCTTTGCGGCCTTCGGTCCCATATTCCGCATGTCATATCAGACCATCAACGATCAGTCGCTGACAACGCTTGCCGAATACAACGGTACGGCACGGCAGAACTTCTACGACTGGATCATCGGTCTCGATTCTCTCGGGGGTACCCCGCTGAGAACGGCCCTCCTTAATGTCGGTCAAACAGTAGCTGCCAGCGACGACCCTTACAGAGACGATCCAAGCGATCCGAGCAGTAGCGTACGATCCTGCCGTCAGAACTTCCACATCCTGATGACCGACGGTAGATGGAACGGCAACGATCCCTCCGTTGGCAACGTGGACGAATCCGATCACACGCTACCCACCAATGACTTTGACATCACCACCTATAGCTCTACCGAAGACTACGCGGAACCCTATGCGGACGACAATAGCGACTATCTTGCCGATGTTGCATTTTACTATTGGGCTACCGACCTCAGACCGGATATGGAAAACAACGTGCCGTACAGTATCGATAAATGGATTTATGATAGCACCGGCGGCGCCAATCAGCCGTCTTTGGATAAATCGGCAACATTCTGGCACCCGGAAAACAATCCCGCTAATTGGCAACACCTTGTTAACTTGACTATCGGCTTAGGTGTGGATGGCGACCTCAGTTATCCCGATGACTTAGAGAATCTAATTGACGGCTCTGCCAACTGGGGCTCAGGTGAGATTGACGATCTCTGGCACGCCGCGATTAACAGCAGAGGGCGCTATCTCAACGCAAGGGATCCGGAAGCACTCACATCCAACTTCTACGAAGCTTTGACAAAGGCACTCTACGACAGCACGACTGCAGCGCCGGTCGCATTGAACTCAGGCTCCATCAGTTCGGATACCAGGCTCTTTCAGCTCAAGTTCCATGCTGCCGACTGGTCGGGCGAACTCCTGTCACTGCCGATCTCGGACGGCAGTAGCAATGGCACCTGCACTGCAGGTCACGACATAGGCGATGTCTGTGCGGCCGAATGGGAAGCCGGCTGCATACTGACCGGCGGCTATTGCGAAGAAACGGGCACGACTGAAACCGCCCTTGATTGGGACACGGGCAGAAACATCATCACCCTGAACCCCAACACAGGTGAAGGCGTTCCTTTCCGTTGGAATAACCTCTATGCGGATGCGACCGTCACCACAGACCAGCAGGGTCTACTCGACGGAACCGACAGCAGAGGCTCGGACAGACTCGAGTATCTTCGCGGCAATAGATCCTACGAAGAACAACAAGACAATAACGGGACATGCCCCGATTGCATCTTCCGTAACCGAAACAGCGTGCTGGGAGACCTCATCAACTCCAGTCCTATCTATGTCGGCGCGCCAACGAGAGTCTATCCCGACAATCTGGAGAGCGCCAATCACTCTACCTTCCGCGATAATCAAAACAGCAGGCAGAGTATTGTCTACGTCGGCGGCAACGATGGCATGCTTCACGGCTTCTCCTCCACAACCGGCGTCGAGGAAATCGCTTATGTTCCCAACATCATCTTCTCCAAGCTCGCTCTACTTACCGACCCGACTTATAATCATGCCAGCTTTGTCGATGGCCAATTGGAGGAAGGCGACGCCTTTTTCGATGGCGCCTGGCACACGGTACTGTTGGGAGGATTTGGCTACGGCGGACAGGGCGTCTATGCACTCGACATCACCTCTCCGAGCGATTTTTCAGAGGCGAATGCCAGCAGCATCGTGATGTGGGAGTATTCCGACGCAGATGACGCAGACCTTGGCTACACCTATGGCACCCCGTTGATTCGAAAACTCAACAACGGCACCTGGGCGGCCATTTTCGGCAACGGCTATGACAGCACCGTACCTGACGACAATACCAGTGAAACGGGCAATGCCGCCATCTACATCGTGGATATATCCAATGGTGAACTCATCCAGAAGATATCCACCGAAGTCGGAACGGCCCAAGATCCGACAGGAAGCGGTCGCCCCAACGGCATTGCCGGCATAGAACCTATCGACGTCAACGACGACTACATGGTCGATTTCATCTACGCCGGGGACCTGTTCGGCAACATCTGGCGGTTCAACCTGGAAGGTGACATTCCAGAGAACTGGGGAGTCTCCTTCAACGGCAACCCTCTCTACACGGCCAAGGATGACAACAACAATGCACAACCGATTACAACCTTACCCGCTGTCGGTCATCATCAAACCTACGTCGGCACCATGATCTACTTCGGCACCGGCAAGTATCTCGGCATTAACGATACCACTGACATCAGTCAGCAGACCTTCTACGGCATCTGGGACCGCTGGTTTGACAATGACGCAGACACGACGACGAACGAAGATGACTTCACGGCGTTTTCCCGCATCGATCTTCTCGAACAGGAGATTCTGGGTACCAACGAAGCACAGTTCAGCGATTCGGAAGCCAGAGTCACCACCAACAATCCGATCGATTGGGGGACACATCAGGGATGGTATCTCGATTTGACAGAGACTGGAGAGCGGGCATTTCAATCGCCCCTGTTGCGTAACGAGCGGATAATCTTCGTAACCGTCACCCCCTCCGATGACCCGTGCGAGTCCGGCGGAACCAGTTGGCTGATGGAGCTTGACGCCTACACTGGGTCGCGCCTGGGCACAAGCCCGTTCGACTATAGTTTAGATGGCGCCTTTACCAGCGAAGATCAGGTTGAATATGACACGGACGGTGACGGAAACGCGGAGAACATCGCGGGCTCAGGCATTCGCCTCGGAGATGATATCTATACCATACCGGCCGTCATCAATATGCCCGGCAGCGACAGCGAGCGTAAGTATATAGGCACTTCCGCCGGCAACGTCGAAGTCATTGACGAGAGTTCCGGTAGAAGGGTCAAACAGTCTTGGCGTCAAGTCATGGAGTGCGGAATCTGATGAACCGCTACTTAGCAACGGAAACCGCCATATCTCTCCTGAAGGATCCTTCTACCAAGGGCAAGATAGACAGCGCTGTCATGATTTCTGAAATCATCATTAGAGAGGTCCCTGCAGAATGATCTATGACAAACCCGACAAGCATCACCAAACGGGCCTCACGCTCATAGAGCTGTTGATAACGGTTGCGATCATTGCGATTCTCTCGGCCATCGGCTATCCGCTTTACAACGACTATGTGACGAAATCCCGCCGGGCGGAGGGCAAATCCACCATCATGCAGGTCATGCAGGCCCAGCAGCGCAATTACACCGCAAATTCGACCTATGCGACAGACCTGACCGCTTTAGGCTATGCGACGGCCACGGATCTACCCTCGGAGTACAATTACTATCTGGTAACCGCGGGTACCTGCGGCGCCTCAGCCATTACCTCTTGTGTGAGATTGACAGCCGTACCTCAGTACACAGATGATGAATGTGGCAGCCTTGTTTACGATTCAACAGGCGCCAAGGACATAACCGGTACATCGACCATCGACAAGTGCTGGTAACCACTCCTGGTCACCGTTCGGCGGCAGTCACATCGGCTAGCCCGAATGTTTCACCCGGTCGCTTAGAAAATAGTCTAACTTACGTTTTTAATTGTTATTCCTGGAATATTACCAAAGTACAAAGTGATACCGAGTGGAGAAGCGGATCAAGCGGTTTCCTGCTCAGATGTAGGTCGGGTTAGCGCAGCGTAATCCGACGTAAGAGGGGTCATTCATCCACCCATTGTCGAGTTACGCTGCGCTAACCCGACCTACGCTTGCCTCAATTCACGCGTCAACCGGCAGCAACTAGCAGATGGCAGTGGACGTAGGTAACGCATTGATTTTATTGCTGGTGCCCGGGGCCGGAATCGAACCGGCACGACCTAAAGGTCGAGAGATTTTAAGTCCACTGAGACACCCTAACCATTTGATTTTATTAGGCTCATACATGACAAAAATGCGGCATTCTGACCTGTTTGCGGCATTTTTACGGCAACTCGGTTCTCAGTGATAGGGCAGAGAGATGAAACCGACAAAAGATATAGTTATTTTGGGCGGAGGTCTCTTATTGGTGGTTGTGCAGGAATCGAACCTACGACCACCTGAGTGGTAGATGAGTTCTTCTTTTTTACATATTAATCTGATAGTTAGCACATCTAAATTGTCTAACCTAATCGCTATGCTCGGCACTATTTTTCAATGAGTTAGCTAATTTTTCAAAGCTGATAATAGACAGAATAAGAGGGTTATCTAAGATGAAGGCCAAGCCATCTGCCTATATGTGAATGGTTATCTTTTGCATTCTAATGATAGCCCCCCCGCCTTGGGTCACGATGCAGGGGCGCTGGCTGGAACAGGCTGGCATTGCCTTCATGCGCCGATTAAGATCCGGGTCATGGAGGGCTGCCTGGTACTGACCGTGCAGGACTGACCTACCATTCCATAAGCCATAAAACGAAGGGGCCTT
>JASFJY010000249.1:0-5512 GCA_050119415.1 Chromatiales bacterium
GGGAGGGGGCCCAACGGTTCGCCAGCTCCTTCAGGGTGCTGACATCCAAATTCCGGTAGTGGAAGTAGGCCTCCAACCGGGGCATGACGCGGGCCAGGAAACGCCGGTCCTGACAGATGCTGTTGCCGCACATGGGCGATGCGCCGGCAGGCACATACTGGCGCAGAAACTCGAGGGTCTCCGCCTCGGCCTCGGCCTCGTTGTAGGTGCTCTCCCTCACGCGTGCGATGAGGCCGGAATCACCATGGGTGCGTTGGTTCCACTCGTCCATGGCGTCGAGTATCTCGCCTGCCTGGTGGATAGCAATCACCGGACCCTCGGCCAAGAGATTGAGATTGGCATCGCTGACGATGGTGGCAATCTCGATGATCCGGTCATTCCGGGTATCCAATCCGGTCATTTCCAGATCGATCCAGATCAGGTTGGAAGCATCGGCGGGCATGAGTAAATATCCTTACTGGCTTTCGGGGTAGTTAAGCGGACAGATTCTAGCAGGAAGCCGGCGCAGACTGTATTCTTATCGAACCTGTAGTAATCAACCCTTTCAATCATGTCTCTGTTCACACAAATCTTTCTGCTGCTTCTGGCTCTTGGCACCTTTCTGCAGCTATGGCTACTGCAGCGCCACCTGGTCCATGTCGCCGGCCATCGCAATCGTGTGCCCGTTGCATTTGCGGCCAGAGTGGAGCTCGGTGAACACCAGCGGGCCGCCGACTATACTCAGGCCAAGGGCAAGATGGCGCGGATCGAGATCTTGCTGGGCAGCGTACTGCTGCTGCTTTGGACCCTGGGCGGTGGCATCGACCTGCTCGATCGCTATTGGCGCGGCTTTGACTGGAGCGCCATCCCCACCGGTTTGGCCCTCCTCTTCTCTTTCTACATCATCAACAGCCTGCTGGAGCTGCCTCTAAGCATGCTGCGTACCTTCCGCATCGAAGCGGCCTTCGGCTTCAACCGCACCACCCCCCTGCTGTTTCTCAAGGACCGGCTGCTGGGGGCCGGTCTGGCTCTGCTGCTGGGAGGGCCGTTGTTGTGGGTCATGCTCTGGCTGATGCAGCGGGCGGGCGAGCGCTGGTGGCTGGCGGCCTGGGCAGTCTGGATAGCCTTCTCGCTCAGCATCACCTGGGCCTACCCCCGTCTGATCGCTCCGCTCTTCAACCGTTTCGAGCCATTGACGCAGGGGCAGATGCGCGACCGTATCCAAAGCCTGTTGCAGCGCTGCGGTTTCACCAGTAACGGCATCTTCGTCATGGACGGCTCCAAGCGCTCGAGCCACGGCAACGCCTATTTCACCGGTTTCGGCAAGCACAAACGTATCGTCTTTTTCGATACGCTGCTGGAGCGCTTGTCGGTGGACGAGATGGAGGCCGTGCTGGCCCATGAACTGGGCCACTTCCGCCATCGCCACAACCTCAAGCAGTTGGGCCTGATGGCGCTGCTCTCGCTGGCGGGCCTGGCCCTGTTGGGCTGGCTCAGCCAACAGCCCTGGTTCTACGCCGGTCTCGGCATCTCCCATCCCTCGGACGCGGCGGCCCTATTGCTCTTCATGCTGGCCCTGCCCGTCTTCACTCTCTTCTTCACCCCCCTGGGCAGCTATCTTTCGAGACGTTACGAATTTGAGGCCGACGATTACGCCGTGGGACAGACGGGTGGGGAGCATCTGATGCGCGCACTGGTCAAGCTCTACCGTGACAACGCGAGCACCCTGACGCCGGACCCCCTCTATTCCCTGTTTCACGACAGCCACCCGCCGGCACCGGTACGCATCGCCCATATCGATCAACGAGCAGCAAGCTAGCCCTAATGGAGCACAGTCATGAACAGACACGTCCTTCCACTCTGCCTGATCCCCATGTTGGGAGCCACATCAATTCATGCCGCCGATCTACAACGGGGGCATGAACTAGTCGAAAGCCACTGCCAGCGCTGCCATGGCAGCGAGGTGTATATTCGCCCTGATCGTAGGGTCACCAGCCTGCCCGGTCTCTATAAACAGGTACAGCGCTGTGAGTTGATGCTCGGATTGACCTGGTTTGACGAAGACATCGAGAATACGGCAGCCTATCTCAATCAGGAGTTTTACAAGTTCAAAGAATAAGGCCTTAATCGGACGCTCTATGGCCAAACGCCGCATCACCAAACAACAGAAGACCCGTATTCAGGCCATCCAGCATAAACGCCGCGAAAGGCTGGAACATCAAGCCAAAGCCGCCCTGGAATCAGGCGGCGATCTGCCACCCGTCAAAGGCCGGGTGGTGATCCGGCACGGAGCCACCTTGGGTATCGAGGACGAAAAGGGACGCATCATTCAATGTCAAACCCGACAACACATCGGCCATCCCGTCTGCGGAGATCGGGTAGTTTGGCAGCCCACCGGCGAATCGACCGGCGTGGTGAGCGCCCTGCTGCCGCGCAGCAGTATACTCAGTCGCCCCGACTACAGCGGTCGCGAAAAACCCCTCGCCGCCAACCTGACCCAGTTGGTGATTGTGCTGGCGCCCAGACCGGCACCAAGCGGCTACCTGCTCGACCAATATCTGGTGACGGCGGAACTAATCCGGGTCAAGCCCCTGATCGCCATCAACAAGATCGACCTGTTGGAGGGAGACGGACTCGAGTCCTTCCTTGGCGACTTCGCCCACTATGCGGCCATCGGCTATCTTCTGGTGGGGGTGAGCGCCAAGCGGGAACACGGACTCGACCAACTGATCGAAAGGCTCAAGCATGAGACCAGCATTCTGGTGGGACAATCCGGCGTGGGCAAATCGTCCTTGATCAACGCCCTACTGCCCGATCTCGAGGTGGAGACCGGCCGTCTCTCCAAGGCCACCGGCCTCGGCCGCCACACTACTTCCACCGCAACCCTTTACAAACTACCCCAGGGGGGTGAACTGATCGACTCACCGGGGGTGCGCAGCTTCCGCCTTACTGAGCTGACACGGGAAGAGCTGGAACTGGGATTCCCCGAGTTCCAGCCCTATCTCGGCCGCTGCCGCTTCCACAACTGCAGCCACGACCACGAACCTGACTGCGCCATCCGCACGGCGGTGGCGGCCGGCGAGATCGCACCCCAGCGCCTGGCCAATTTTCTACGTCTCAGCCAAACCCTGCGGAGCGAACACGAATGATGCTGCTGGAGCTGAAACTGCTGGCACTTCTAGTGATAGCCAACGGCGCACCGATTATCGCCCGTCACCTGTTAAGAAGTTGCTGTGCCTGGCCTATCGACGGCGGGCTCAAGACGGCTCAAGGCAATCCCATATTGGGCCACTCGAAAACCCTGCGTGGATTGCTGGCGGCAGTGATCTTGACTGCCATGATCGCCCCCCTGTTGGACATCGGATGGCAATGGGGTGCCGCTATTGGCGGGCTCGCCATGCTGGGGGATCTGATCGCCAGCTTCAGCAAACGCCGTTTGGGTTACCCCCCCAGCAGCCAGGCCATCGGCCTGGATCAGATACCGGAGTCCCTGCTGCCCCTGCTGGTCATCGCACCCGCATTCCAACTCAATGCCTGGTCGATCTTCCTGGTTGTGCTGGCCTTCAGTGTGTTGGTGCCGCTCTTGTCGCGGCTCTTCTACCTGTTGGGTATCCGCCGGCATCCTTATTAGCCCGAATGTTTCATCCGGTAACGCGATGATCGTGCCGGTCTCGCCGTCCAGCTGCGGTATTTGCTGAGTTGTAGCTCGGGTTAGCGCAGCGTAGACAACTGACGGGAACAATATGCACGAATGTCGGATTACGCTGCGCTAACCCGACCTACAGCACTGATCCATCTTACGGGGGAAACATTCGGGTTAAGCGACCCGGCGCAGGGTATGCAGGGTGATTTCGGGCGGACAGTTGAGACGCACCTCGACGATGGAGGTACCGGCCCCGACGGAGGTATATCCCTGCATCCGTGCATGGTGCCAAGCGCCCGAGCCGAGCCGGCGCGGACAGCGGGCATCGAGGGTCAGGGGAAAACCGCCCGGCAGGCAAATCTGTCCGCCATGGGTGTGTCCGCAAAAGAGCAGATCGAAGCCGGCATGGGCCGCCTGGCGGTAGATCTCCGGCGTATGGGAGAGCAGGATCGCCACCGACGACAGGGGAATACCCTCTGCCGCCTTTTCGATATTGTCAACCCGGTAGTAGTGGGCGTCGTCGATGCCGGCCAGATGGATGGTCTCGCCGCTGTCCTCGATCGCCACCGATTCATTGAGCAGCATCTGGATGCCCATCGCCTCCAGTTCTGGGACCATGCGGATGGTGTCATGATTTCCCAGCACGCCGTAGACCGGCCCATGGAGTTGGTCGCGCAGCAGGCGCATTCCATCCATTGACTCGCCGATATCCCCGAAGGTCCAGGCCCGGTAGTCGCCGGTCAGTATCGCGGCGTCGTAGCTCATACCATTGAGCTGAGCTGCCAGGGCCTCGATCGCCGGCGGGTACATATCCGCATGCAGGTCACTCAGGTGTAACAGGGTAAAACCGTCGAAGGCCGTCGGCAGGTGGGGGAGTTCGACGTTGTTGCGGGTGATGCGGAAATTGAGGGTATTGCCACGTCCCCGCCAGTAGACGCCGGTGGCCTTGAGCAGTTTGCGCAACAGGGAGTGGCTGGAGAACCAATTTTCCGGATGAAAGAAGTTGATGCCGCGACCAAAGACCTGTGGTAGCGACTCTTCCTCGATACCAATACGCAAGCGTGCATGAACTGCACCCAAGCGCTTTTCCAAGTGCGTAAGAATGTCTGAATCCATCAGTGCTAGTATAAACGGAATATGCCGATCTGTTAGGTGCCAGGTATGCTGAGTGTGATCTGCGCCCCTCCCAGGGCGGCAGAGCGGCCGATCTCCAGATGTCCGCCGTAGGCGTTCAATACATCCACCACCACGGCAAGACCAATCCCCTGCCCCGCCTGCCGCTGGTCCGCTCTGTGTCCCCGTTGCAGTACGAGTTGCGCCTGATCAGAGGGGATTCCGGGTCCGTTGTCGGACACCCGCAGAGAGAGTCCCGCATCAGTATCACCAGCGATACACACCTGACCGCGGCCATACTTGCAGGCGTTTTCCATCAGATTACCGAGCAGTTCCATAAGATCCCCTTCATCGCCCTGAAAACTGAGCTTGTCACTAAGCTCGATCCGCCACACCACGCCCTTGTCAGCGTAGACCTTGCCAAGGCTGTTGGCCAGCCGCTCCACCACCGGTTTCACCGGCAGACTGCGGCTCAGCGAAGTCCGCCCCAAGGCTGCCGCCCGCTGCAACTGGTGGCCGATGATCTGATTCATGCGCTTGACCTGTTCATTCAAGAGATGCTGCTCCTGCCGCGCCATCGGATTGGTCTGCTCCGCCAGCCCTTGCAGGATCGCCAACGGCGTCTTCAGGCTGTGAGCCAGATCACCCAAGCTGTCCCGGTAGCGCTGCTGGCGCGTGCGGGCATGACGGATCAGTGAGTTGATATTGGAGGTCAGCGGGCTGAGTTCCCGGGGATAACGGCCCTGCAGCGCCTCCGAGCGCCCCGATTCGATCTCG
>JASFJY010000250.1:0-5504 GCA_050119415.1 Chromatiales bacterium
TAATTATCAGGTACATGCAATACCTGTTAGGGTTACTAAGTTGTGTGGAAGGAGGAGCCGCATGAAAACCTGGCAGATTATCGCAGAGCATATCGCTCAGGTAACCGGTAAACCGTTCGATCCCTTGGAACCCCGACACGTTGGCGGTGGTTGTATCAATAGGGCTGTGCGTCTGATGGATGGGGAGCGTGCCTATTTCGTGAAACTCAATCAGGCCTCGCTGCTGGATATGTTCGAAGCCGAGTCGGAGGGGCTGCAGGCGATGGCTGAGACCGAGAGTATTCGCGTGCCCAGACCGCTGTGCAGCGGATTGGCCGATAATCAGGCCTATCTGGTAATGGAATATATCGAGATGGGGCACGCCGCTCGCGAGAGCCGCGGCATGGCCGGCCGCCAGCTGGCCGAGATGCATCGAGCCGATTGGCACAGTTTCGGCTGGCATCGGGATAACACGATCGGTTCCACCCCTCAGCCCAATACACCCAGCAGCAGCTGGGTCGAGTTCTGGCGCGAACATCGTCTCGGCTTCCAACTTCGCCTTGCCGCCAGAAACGGCTATAGCGGCAGCCTGCAGCGTGGCGGTGAGCGGTTGCTAGAGGGTTTTCATCATCTGATCGATCACGATCCCCAGCCGTCACTGTTGCACGGCGATCTCTGGGGCGGCAATATCGCCTACGACCAGGAGGGTCAACCGGTCGTTTTCGATCCTGCCGTCTACTACGGCGATCGGGAGGCCGATCTGGCTATGACCGAACTCTTCGGTGGTTTTGGCAACGCCTTTTACGATGCTTACAGGCAGACATGGCCACTGGCACCGGGCTATGCCACCCGCAAGACCCTCTACAACCTCTATCACATCCTCAACCATCTGAACTTGTTCGGCGGCGGTTATCTGGGTCAGGCGAGTTCCATGATCGATCGCTTGTTGGCGGAGATATGACAGGGTGATATCCGAGGTCGTGACCGATTTGTACACTAGAATATATCGAACCGTTCGATAGGCCCTGGATCATTGTTGCTCGGTACGGGCGCGGTTGTTTCAGCCAGTCTGCTCGGAGGTGTCCTGGAGTTCGTGTTCGCTGACGCCAAGGATGGAGAAGATCTGCTTCTGTGCCGTCATCAGGATGTTCTGCTGCTCCTCCTCTTGAGGAATGCTCTTGGCGATGGCCACCGCGCCTACCAGGGAGGCCAGAATGGCGCGGGATTTCTCCGCCACCGTTTCGCTGTCGGCGGCGAAGGGCAGCTTGCCGAGTTTGCACAGAGCGGTAATACGGTTCTCTAGCAGTTCCCTGAGGTTTGTGTAAGACTTTTCATAGAGTTTCTTGATCTCGACATTGTCGCTGCCGATGTCGTTGAAAAGGATGGACTCGGGCCCCGGCTCCTGGTCCCTCTTCGTTTCGAACAGGTTGAGATAATCGGTGACCAGTGAGGTCAGGTGTTTGATGGAGAAAGGCCCCTTGACCAGGCGTCCGGCCCGGCTACGCTTGAGGGCTTCGAAAACGGAGGCGTTGTAGAGCGCCTCCTTTGATTCGAAGTGGGCATAGAAGGCGCCGTGGGTCATTCTGGCGAGCTTCATGATCTGGCTGATGGAAACCTTGTCGAAACCGTAACGGCAGAAGAGTTCGGTGGCGGATTGGAGGATCCTGTCCTTGGATCGTAACTTATGCTCTTTGGAATAGGGCATCAGATCCCCCCGGGTGTTGCGGTTGAAAATATTATCTTGATCATATCTTGCAGCTGGCTAATGTTTCCTTCAATAGTAATCTGGAGGAACTATGCACTCACCCATCGTCATCACAGGAATGGGAATAATCAGTCCGCTTGGATGCGGAGTCAAGACGGTCTGGCAGCGCTTGACCGACGGCCGTTCGGGCATCGCCCGCATCGACCGTTTCGATGTTGAAGATTTCCCCATCCGCATAGCGGGGTTGGTGCCCGGCGTGGACAAGGATTCCGAGGCGGGATTCGATCCCGACCGGGTGATCGAGACCAAGGAACGCAAAAAGATCGATCTCTTCACTCTCTATGCCCTGGCAGCTGCCCAGGAGGCCCTGGATCAGGCCGGCTGGGCACCGCAGAGCGAGGCGGAGCAACGCGCCACAGCGACCGTGATCGCCACCGGCATCGGCGGCTTTCCCGCCATTATCCAAGCGCAGAAGACCCTCGACAGCCGCGGCCCCAAGCGTATCTCTCCCTTCGTGGTTCCGTCCTTTCTGGCCAATATGGCGGCTGGAAATCTCTCCATCCGCTACGGTTTCAAGGGCCCGATGGGCTGCCCGGTGACCGCCTGTGCCGCCGGTATCCAGGCCATCGGTGACGGCATGCGCATGATTCGAAGCGGCGAAGCTAAGGTGGCCTTGGTGGGTGGCACCGAGGCTTGTGTCGAGCCACTCGCCTTGGCCGGTTTCAACGCCCTCAAGGCGTTATCGACCCGGCACGATGAGCCGCAGCGGGCCTCCCGCCCCTTCGACCGTGATCGCGACGGTTTCGTCATGGGCGAGGGCTCGGGCCTGATGGTTATCGAAACCCTCGAGCACGCCGAAGCACGCGGCGCCACCCCGTTGGCGCTAATCGGTGGTTACGGTACCAGTGCCGATGCCTATCACATTACCGCCGGTCCCGAGGACGGTTCCGGTGCCGCCGCGGCGATGCGCTCAGCGCTGGCGATGGCCGGTCTCGAACCGGGGGATATCGACTATGTCAACGCCCACGCCACCTCTACGCCGGTGGGCGACTTGGCCGAGATTGCCTCCCTGCGCAACGTTTTCGGCGATGGGCTGAGCAAGATGTCGGTCTCCTCCACCAAGTCGGCCACCGGCCACCTGTTGGGTGCCGCAGGCGGGGTGGAGAGCATCTTCACCGCCCTGGCGGTGATCAACGACCTGCTGCCACCGACCATTAACCTGGAGAACGCGGACGAGACCATGGCCGATATCGACCTGGTGCCCAACCATGCCCGCCCCCGGGAAGTGGCACATGCACTCTGCAACGGCTTCGGCTTCGGTGGGGTCAACGCCTCGCTGCTGGTAAGCAAGCTGTCGGGTTAGGCTGCGCGAGTGCGCATTTTCCACAGCAGATAGCAGGAAACTGTACTGGATAACCTGGCTACACGGATTAGGCTTGATAGTAAGGGAGTGACTGAACAATTTGCCACTGCGGCCCAGGGCGGGATCGGCCCGGGTGGGGCAGGGTGTGGATTTGGAGAGAGGCATGACGAGCAAATATGAAACTCCCGAAACAGGGGCGCTTGCATTCAGGCTGTCCGGCCGAAGAGGTGAATCGAGATCAGCTTCGAACAATGGTGATTCTCGAGTCAGCGTGAGTGTGCGTGAATTGGAGCGTATGGCAAGCAGCCTGCGCCTGGCTGGCGACGCTCGCAATACAGAGCGCATCGATCTGGAAATTCTTGCCTTGTTGGAGAAAAAGATCTATCGCAAGATCATGGTGCAAAGTCGTCGCCAGCGCGTGTTGGCAAGGGAAGCCACCGCCTGAATCAGAGCAGGGGTTTGAGCGCCTCAATCAGTCGCCGGTTCTGTTCCGGTGTGCCGACGGTGATGCGCAGATACTCATTGATTCGTGGCTGTCGGAAGTGGCGGACGATGACGCTCGCTTCGCGCAGTCCGGCAGCCAGTTCGACAGCCTCCCTGTCCGGATGACGTGCGAAGACGAAGTTGGCCGCCGAGGGCAGTACCTCAAAACCCATCGCCCGCAGGCGGGTGGTCAGCGCCTCACGCTCGTCGATGACCCGGCGACAGGTCTCGCGCAAGTACGCCTCATCCTTGAAGGCGGCGATAGCGGCGGCCAGGGCGAGCCGGTCGACGGGATAGGAGTTGAAACTGTCTTTGACACGAATGAGTCCCTCCAGCAGGGCCTCATCGCCCAGGGCCAGGCCGATCCGCATGCCGGCCAGGGAGCGTGATTTGGAGAGGGTCTGGATCACCAGCAGGTTGTCGTAATGTTTGACCAGTTTGGCTGCGCTCTCTCCACCGAAGTCGATATAGGCCTCATCCACCGCCACCACCGAGTTCCTGTTGCGCTTTAGCAGTGTCTCGATTTCGTCGAGGGGCAGCAGACGGCCCGTAGGAGCATTTGGATTGGGGAAAATGATGCCGCCGTTGGGTCTGTCGTAGTCGTCGATCTGCAGCGAGAAATCTTCCGCCAGCGCAATGGTCCGGTACTCGATGTCGTAGAGGCGGCAGTAGACCGGATAGAAACTGTAGGTGATATCGGGGAACAGCAGTGGTTGCGGCTGCTGGAAGAGGGCGAAGAAGGTGTGCGCCAGTATCTCGTCGGAGCCATTGCCGACAAAGACCTGCTCGGGTTGCAGTGCATAGTAGTCCGCGACAGTCTCGCGCAGCCGGGAGGCGGTGGGGTTGGGATAGAGCCGCAGGCTGTCACCCAGCTCACCCTCTATGGCCTCGATGACGCGGGGCGAGGGACCGTATGGATTCTCATTGGTGTTGAGTTTGACCAGGTTGTCGGTCTTCGGCTGCTCACCGGGGATATAGGGGGTGAGCTGATGTACCAGCGGGCTCCAGAAACGGCTCATGATTGTGATCCTAATGAATGTCTGTGCCGGATTTTAGGCGGTACTCCGCAGAGCGGGCATGGGCGGTCAGCCCCTCGCCACGGGCCATCACCGACGAGGTGCGCGCCAGGGTGTCGGCGCCCTTCGGTGAGGCCATGATCAGGCTCGAACGCTTCTGGAAATCGTAGACACCCAGGGGCGAGGAGAAACGCGCGGTGCGCGAGGTCGGCAGTACGTGGTTGGGTCCGGCGCAATAGTCGCCCATGGCTTCGGCGGTGTAGCGGCCCATGAAGATGGCACCGGCGTGCTTGATCCGTTTCGCCAGGGCCTCGGGATAAGCCACAGAGAGTTCCAGATGCTCGGGAGCGATGTGGTTGGCCAGCTCGATCGCCTCGTCCATGTCTTTAACGTGGATCAGAGCGCCACGCACACGCAGGGCGGTTTCGATGATCTCCTTGCGTTCCATGCCGGGCAGTAACCGGTTGATGCTGGCCGTTACCTGGCCGATGAAGGCGGCATCGGGGCAGAGCAGGATCGATTGGGCGTCCTCGTCGTGTTCCGCCTGGGAGAAGAGATCCATGGCGATCCAGTCGGGATCGGTCTCACCGTCGCAGACGATAAGAATCTCCGAAGGGCCGGCCACCATATCGATGCCGACCTGGCCGAACACCGCCCGCTTGGCGGTGGCCACATAGATGTTGCCGGGGCCGACGATCTTGTCCACCGGTGGCACGCTCTCGGTGCCATAGGCCAGCGCCGCCACCGCCTGGGCGCCGCCGATGGCGAAGACCCGATCGACGCCGGAGACGTGGGCAGCGGCCAGCACCAGTTCGTTGACCTCGCCGCCGGGGGTGGGCACAACCATGATCAGTTCGGACACACCCGCCACCTTGGCCGGGATGGCGTTCATCAGTACCGATGAGGGGTAGGCGGCCTTACCGCCCGGCACGTAGAGACCGACCCGGTCGAGTGGGGT
>JASFJY010000251.1:0-5500 GCA_050119415.1 Chromatiales bacterium
CTGGACGGCGAGACCGGTGCGAGGGCGCGTTCAGCGTAGGTCGGTTACACTTTGTACTTTGCTAATATTCCAAAAATAATAAGCAAAAATCTTAAGTTAGTTTCTTTTCTAAGCGACCGGGTGAAAAATTCGGGCTGATGTCTAGGCATAGGATGGCCCGTTTCAAAGAGTTGTCGACAATCAGGTCTGGAAATATTGGCGACAAAGCCTGCGCCGGCGCAGTCAGACCAGCCGTAAAGACCGTATCACGCGCCTGCTAAACGAGCGCTTCGTATTGCCGATGCCCAAAATCATGCAACCCGACAATTGGCTCCCGGTCGATCCGGGTTACCTGCTTGGAAGAGCAGGATGCGGTAACGCCGCACGTCCGGTTCTGTGAGGGCGAAATACAGTAATGTATGAGCTACTCGACTAATCGATATCGCCATTACCTACATCAGTTCATTCCAGAGGCGGCCAAGATCACGCTCTCACGCTGTTCGTCGGTTCGTGATAAAAGCGGTTCAACACTCTCCACACGCTCAAATCCGGCCATCGCGCTGATCATCCACTCATATTGTGAGTTGAAGGATGCCGCAGATTTGCTGCTGTGTATCTGCCATTTTAAACATACTTGACCAATCGGTCTTCGAATTCAATCATAAAGCGGTTCAGTGCGGTCTTCCAATTGCGAATAGGCATAGTCCATTTTTTTGACGCCTCCTCTATCGCTAGGTAAACAACTTTTTTAGCGGAATCATCCGTCGGGAACAGCTTGCGTTTTTTAATGACCTTTCGGATTACACTGTTCAGCGACTCAATGGCATTAGTTGTGTAGATGGCCTTTCGGATGTCTTCAGGATAGTTGAACAGCGTGTTCAAGTTTGGCCAGCAAGCACGCCAACTACGGCTGATCTGCGGGTATTTTTCATCCCAGCGCTCAGAGAAGCCATCCAGTGCCATCAACGCTTCGTCTTCAGTGACGGATTGGTAAATGCGTTTCAACTCGGCGGTGACAAGCTTGTAATCCTTCCAAGGCACGTATTTCACTGAGTTGCGGACCATGTGCACGATGCAAAGCTGGATCTGGGCTTGCGGGTACACGGTGGTGATGGCATCCGGAAAGCCCTTCAGGCCATCGACGCAGGCAATCAGAATGTCTTTGACACCGCGGTTCTGCAGCTCAGTCAGCACACCCAGCCAAAACTTGGCGCCCTCGTTCTCGGACAGCCACATGCCCAGCAGTTCCTTACGCCCCTCCAGGTTGACGCCCAAGGCTAAGTAGATGGACTTATTGATGACCTGTTTGTCCTGACGAATTTTAACGACGATACAGTCCAGATAAACGATTGGGTAGACCGGATCGAGAGGCCGGGATTGCCATTCGATGACCTGCTCGATGACGGCATTTGTGACCTTGGAAACCAGGCTCGGTGATACGTCAGCATCATACATCTCCTTGAAAGTAGAGACGATTTCCCGCGTAGTCATGCCCTTAGCATACAGGCAGTGGATTTTGTCATCCATTGCGCTAAGCCGGGTCTGGTGCTTGCGAACGAGCTGGGGTTCGAAGCTGCCGTCGCGATCTCGCGGGACATCAACATCGAATCTACCGTCATCAGTGAGCAGTGTCTTGCTGGAATAGCCGTTACGACTGTTAGTATTGTTGGATGACTGGTGTCGCTCATAGCCGAGGTGTTCATCCAACTCAGCGTTGAGCGCGGCCTCAACCGTGATTTTCTTCAGCATCGCGCTGAAATCACACAGGTCTCTTTCCGACTTGATGCTTTTCGCGGCCTGTTGCGCCAAGGCCTGGAGTTCTTTCTTGTTCATCTTGCTTATCTCCCTGTTTGGGTTAATGATAAGCAGATACACAATTTAATCTACAGTCTCGGTTATTCTGAAAAACAAAAAGTTCCTAGTTACCGACCATTCGCCCAAACGTTTCATCCGGGGGTACTAGGGATTTTCCCTCGTAAACGGACAAAAACCTCCGGAGCCCCCGTCATTCCTGGCCTCCCGTAGGGGATTAATTCTCATTACCTTATCGTTTTGGGATGTTTTTGGCTAAAATCGCTGCCTTTAGGCGTTGATCATGGCCACCGAAAAACGTATCAAAATTCTGACCGGGACGGAGATTGCTGAGCTGTTTGGTCTTCCCATACTGAATTCGAATGATCAACGTTTCTTCTTCGCACTCAATGACGCTGAATTAGCAGAGTGTAAAAGAATCCGAAAGCGCGACAGCAGGTGCATGTTTGTTCTGCTGCTGGGGTACTTCAAAGTAAAGCCTATCATGTTGAGCCCCGGTTACCATCAAATTAAGCAGGACCTCAAGCATGTGTGTTCCGAAGTCCTTGCTGGACCTGGCCTCCGGCCTTTTAATCTTACTCAGAAGGCCCGAATTCGGATTTACCCGCGCATTTTCAATATCGAATACTTGTCAGCACAAAAAAATCGCCATCCCGGGGTACACGGTTTTGCAGGATGTGATCAGTGACGTCGTGGTCGTCACAAACGATCAGTTTATCCGTAGACTTGAGAAACTCTTATCTACGGACTTAGCCATGATGTTATCTGAACTTGTCATTGCTAATAACTCCTTAACCCACGACAGTTGCGTCAATCGGCCAGAAACTTCACGGGGACTGAGCTGGAGAAGGAGCTAGCTGTACATCGTTTCATCCAGCCTTGGATGCGTGAAGTTGATGAGATTTTGAGTGTGCTATCTCTGTCCTTGAAGAATCAGCAACACTTTGCTGGCCGGGTGGATTACTACGGTGCCAAGCTGTAACGCCAGACTGTTGGTAATCAGCGTCTTTATCTGTTGTGTTATTTGCAATCCCGCTGGCTGGCGGCCCTGGAGCGCATCGCCGAAGGTTTTGTTCATCACGTCCCGCAGATAAAACAAAAAGCCAAGGCCTATGCGCAGGAAACAGTTTATCAAGATTGGCAAAAAGCCGCTAAAAATGTCAGCAAAGCGGCTGAAGTGGACTTTTTCAACAGTCAGAAAAAGCGCGGCAGAGCATCGGATCAAATCCCCTCCAACAAAGACTCCAGCGCCGGACGCATGAGCTTCACCGCCCGACACCCCTCTTCGATGGCAAATTCCGCGCGATCGAACTCCATCAATCCCAGCTGAGAAAGCCTGGGGGTGATGATGATGTCCGGTGGATCCCCCGCCATGCGGCTACGCGTAAGGCGGTCCTGCATGATGTTGATGGAGCTGGCCAGTACCTCGTAGAGGCCAGGATTGCCCCGCCTCTCCCCCAAAAGGCGGGCGAAGAGCATATCCTTGCGGGTACTCAGGCCGTTCTTGAGCTGCCCCGCCAGACGATCCCAGAAAAGCTCCCCTCCAGCTTGCGCCTCGACCTCGGTCGCCACCTGCTGTTCCTCCCGGCGAAAATACCGCCCGAGGATATCACCGTTGAGGTTCACCGCGATCACCAGATCGGCCCCCATGGCGCGGCAGAGAGAGACCGGCACCGGATTCGCCAAGCCGCCGTCGACCAACCAACGCCCCTCATGAGCGATCGGGGTGAAGACTCCGGGCAATCCGATCGAGGCCCGCACCGCATGCATCACCAGTCCCTCGCGAAACCAGATTTCGCGGCCGGTCTCCAACTCAGTGGCCACCACGCCGAGCCGGCGAGGCAGGTCCTCGAAATGGAGATCCTCCACATAATCGGCCACCAGATCGGTGAGCTTCTCGCCCTGAATCAGCCCTCCGCCCAAGAGCGTCGGGTCGAGATACTTAAGGATGCCACGCCAGTCGAGCGCCTTGGTCCAATCCTCGAGACGCTCCAGTTGGTCGGCCGCATAGGCGGCGCCGACCAGGGCGCCGATGGAGCTTCCGGCCACGATGTCCGGTTCAACGCCGAGGGATTTGAGTTCGTTGATCACACCGATGTGCGACCACCCCCGCGCCGATCCGCTACCCAGGGCGATGCCCACCGTCGTTTTATGTTTTGCCGATGCACTCATGTTCCAGCCTGCATGGCGCTGAGGTCCCGCTCGTCGCAGACCCGACTTAAGCGCCGTTCCGTAGATCAAAAGTATGCAGTATACGCTGTTTGAGTTCCCTGGGGTGACGTGAAATGAGTTCCTCGGGAATGCCGATTTTTTCTGTCAGACGCTCATAACTCTCGAATCCGTAAGAGACCATGAAGGGGTGCATACCGCAACCGACGGCGGCCAGGAAATCCTTCTTTTCATCACCTGAGGCAAAGGCGCGCGAAGGATTGACGCCAAAGCTCTCCCGTACGGCGCGAAAAGCGGACTCCTTGCTCTTCTTCAACGGCAGATGGATGAAGAAATCAAAGGCACTCGCATCCACCCCGTTGCGCAAGTAGAGCTGCTGTAGCGTCTCCTCCGGCTGCTCTGTGATATTGCGACTAACCACACCAACACGGATATCCGAGGCCTCAAGCAGCCGATTGATCAGCTCCCTAGCCCCTTCGTATAGGACTGCCTGCTCACGATAGATCTCGGTCAGGGTGGCGATCAGCTTGCTTCTTTGACTCCCTTTGAACTGATGACGCAAATTTTTCGGCAACTCGCGCAGGCCACCCAGGTATTTGAAAATGTGACGGCGATTCTGAAAACGCTCGATCTCCCCAATGTCCATATTGTGGGCGGCAAATGTCTGGTTGATGGCGCTGAAGGCATCTACCGTGGTGCCGTCGGCATCGAGAACGATCAGTCTGTTATCGGTATACATGGTAACACCCCGACAGCTTCAGACTGCCGCCACATCACGGAGCGTTGGTCGGATAAGGTGGAATGGTTCATGGTGGTTATTGAAACCGTAGCGCATGACAGGATGATTACAGATGTAGGTCGGGTTAGCGCAGCGTAACCCGACCACGCTGAATGTGCCCTTGCTCACACTTTTAACACCTTCCAGCACTACCGATTGTTGCAATTTTACAACGGTGTAAAAAAAAGTGCACAAAATCTGAAAATAATTGTCTATAAAAAGTAAATAAAGCGTTTAGCTTGCCGTTAGCTTAAATAAGGGGACTGAATCGACTCAGTCGCCTGAATTCGAAACCTGAGGACAACTTGCACAAGTCCTACGGATAACGCTTGGGGATGCAGCAATGCAAAACCAGGCAGTTATGTCGCAAATTTGCGAAGCTGTTAAAGGAATTGATTGTAATCAATTGATAATGTGCTAATTTATAAGTGTAACCAACCTTGATACCTGAGCAGAAGACAATGACCGGCCCCTATAGACTCCGTTCCTGCAGCGAATGCCCCCATCAGATCCTCAACGGCATCGCCTGCGATTGGCAACCCTATGAATGCCCGATCCAGATTGAGAAAAAACGTCGCCAGAAACGCGCGCGGACCGAGGCCTTTTTCATCAGCAGCAGCCTGATCGCCGGCGATTTCGACGCCGTTCGCAGCAGCAACTGAATAACGCAGGACGGCAGAGCGCCGAGACGCGCTCTGCCTCATCCGCAGTTCGACACCTCAATCAAATTGGGGAGGCCCTTAGGCGGCCATCGGCCTGGGC
>JASFJY010000252.1:0-5492 GCA_050119415.1 Chromatiales bacterium
CAGACCGGGGTGAGGCCAAATATCAATGTTACAAATATTACAAAAAAACTGATGAGCTGCGACATTAGCTGTTCACCTTTTGGGTGTCTAATGATTCTGTCTAATGATTCTGCACGACAAAGCATGACACAGATCACGAGCGAGGAGAAACCATGGATATCCTGGATACGCATCTGGTTAAAATTGGTGCAATGGCTGACAACAAAGCTGATGCTATCGGTCACGTTGTAGACCTTCTGGTTGAAGCAGATAAGATCGATCCACGCTATCGCGAAAGCATGTTGGGTCGCGAAAAGGTAGCGAACACTTTTCTCGGTAATGGTATCGCCATCCCTCATGGACTCCCAAAAGACAGAGAACTTATCAAGCAGACAGCCATTGCAGTTGCACAGTTTCCTGATGGTGTCGAGTGGGCGCCAGGTGACAAGGTTCATCTGGTAGTAGGTATAGCAGCAAAGTCAGATGAACACCTGCAGATACTATCTAATCTGACAGGTGTTCTTGGTGAACCCGAGGAAGCAGCCAGGCTGGCTACGACTACTAACCCAGCCGATATTGTCGGTCGTTTGACCGGCATGCATGCATCCTCGGATAAAACAGAGAAAAATACCCTCGATGATTTCGAGGCAGGCTTTGATATTGTTATCCGGTCTCCTCATGGTTTACATGCTCGTCCTGCAACTGCACTCATTGAACTGGCTAAAAGATATCAGTCCTCGATCCGCATTCGCTACAAAGACAAAGTTGCAGATGCGAAAAGCCTTATCTCGTTATTGAACCTTGGTATAGGAGCAAACGACTCAGTGCGTGTTATGGCTGAAGGAGATGATGCGGAGCAGGCACTATCTGTATTAAAGGAAACTATTGAACTGGGTCTTGATGATGATGAAGAAGAGGATAGAGCTTTTATAAGTACCATCGCTGATTCAGATGAGAAAATTAACTATGAAGGAAGTACAAAGGCAGGAATCTCATCATCACCGGGTTTTGCTATAGGGCCTATATTTCAATTTTCTCATGAACGAATTGTAGTAGAAGTAACAGCGAAGGATCCGGCGCATGAATTAGAACGACTTGATCATGCGTTGAATACGGCACATCGTCAGCTTGATGAGTTGTACCAGGAAGTGTGGAAAAAGTCTGGCCCGGCAAAGGCTAGTATTTTTCGGGCACATCAAGAATTCCTAGAAGACCCTGAAATGATCAACGAAGCCCAGGCTATGATCAGAGATGGACATAGCGCAGGATATGCTTGGCAACAGGCTTTTGAAGATCGTGCGAATGTACTTGCCAGCATGAAGGATCCGCTTCTTTCTGGACGTGCTGTCGATTTACGTGATGCTGGCAGGCGTGCATTGCGCCAACTGGCCAGTTCGATAGAAGATAGTAGGCAGCTGCCGGTCGTACCCTGTGTGCTTGTTGCAGATGACTTGACACCATCTGATACAGCGC
This sequence comes from Chromatiales bacterium, assembly GCA_050119415.1. Taxonomy (GTDB): domain Bacteria; phylum Pseudomonadota; class Gammaproteobacteria; order Chromatiales; family Chromatiaceae; genus Thiodiazotropha. Next base: position 1,453 of record JASFJY010000252.1, read on the forward strand.
AGTTGGATCCTTCCTTGGTATTGGGTCTTTGCACGGCTGCGGGCGGCCCTACATCGCACACTTCTATCATCGCACGATCTCTGGATATTCCAGCAGTTGTAGGTGCTGGTGCTTCCGTACTCGATATTCCGACCGGGACATCCTCGTTGTTGGATGGCAGTCATGGATTGCTGGTGGTCGATCCAACCGAAGTGGACCGGGAGTTTGCAGAGAAATCCATTTACGATTTGAAATTACGTCGTGATATGGAACAGGCTAATTGTTTCAAGCCTGCTATCACTACAGACGGGCAGAGGATTGAGGTAGTTGCAAATATCAGCGATCTCGAGGATGCAGCCTATGCAGTAGATGCAGGTGGTGAAGGTGTTGGTTTGCTTCGCACAGAATTCCTGTTCGTCAATCGTGATGCAGCTCCAAGCGAATCCGAACAGGAAGACATCTATGTCGGAATGATAAAGGCAATGAATGGACTACCCATAATAATCAGAACATTGGATATTGGTGGCGACAAGGAAATCCCCTATCTATACATGCCTGCTGAGGATAACCCTTTTCTTGGTGAACGCGGAATTCGTTTTTGCTTTTCACATCAAGACCTGTTCCGCAGTCAATTGCGCGCAATTTTTAGGGCATCAAACTATGGTCCTGTTCGTATTATGTTTCCAATGGTATCTATGCATTCTGAGCTAATGGATGCCAAATCAATTGCCGAGGAAATTCGACAAGAGGTAGGGGCTGAACCGGTTGAGATAGGCATCATGATAGAAGTTCCATCTGCTGTAATGATGGCCTCAGAACTTGCCAGGGAAGTTGACTTCTTTTCCATCGGGACCAATGATCTGACTCAATACGCCCTGGCCATGGATCGTCTACACCCAGTTCTTTCGAAGCAAGCTGACGGTTTATCCCCAGCTGTCCTCCGTCTGATTGATCAGACAGTCAAAGCAGCTGATGAAGCGGGGATATGGGTTGGGGCCTGTGGTGGTATTGCAGGAGATCCAAAGGGAGTCACAATATTAACTGGTCTTGGCGTTAAGGAACTCAGTGTATCCATACCGTCTATTGCCGCTGTAAAAGCACAGGTGCGTGAGCAATCACTTGAATATAATCGCAACATTGCTAAACAAGCCCTAGCCTGCACAGATGCAGTATCAGTCAGGGCTCTGGCATAGAAGGTGGATATGTCCAAGTCACCTCGTATTATAGCTCTCTCATTGAACTCGGCTATCGATCAAACGATAACTGTTCCAGAATTCTCTGTGAACGCTGTTAATCGAGTAAGCACTACTCGATCAGACGCTGGAGGAAAGGGGATTAATGTTGCATCATTCCTCGCGCAGACCGGTCACAAGGTAGCGGTTGCAGGATTTCTGGGTCGGGAGAACGATGCTTTATTCGTTCGTCATTTCGACCGCTTGGACTTGTCAGATCACTGTACTCGCTTGGATGGGGCCACACGGACCAACATAAAAATTGTAGATCCGACCAGGAATCAAACTACTGACCTCAATTTTCCTGGCATTCAAGTCAAAGAAGATAATTTAGCTTCCGTCTACCGGGAACTAGATAGCATCGCATCGGATGATCTGCATTGGTTAATCCTTTCAGGAAGTCTGCCAGGAAGCCTGCCAATCACAACATACGCTGACTTCATTAAATGGGCAAGGCAAAAGCACTGTAAGGTGGTGCTGGATAGCAGTGGCCCGGCATTTGCTTCGGCGCTCCAAAGCAGTCCCGACATCATTAAACCGAACCTTGAAGAACTTCGAGAACTGACCGGTGAGCCCTTGTCTGATGTCCACTCGGTTGCAGCGGCAGCCCGTCGTTTAGTTGAAGATGGAGTCGGCCTGGTGGTGGTTTCAATGGGAGAGCAAGGAGCTGTGGTGTGCAATCAAAAGAAAGCATTGCTTGCTGTACCGACTTCGGTTGATGTGATCAGTACTGTGGGCGCAGGCGATGCAATGGTTGCAGGCCTTGTACATGCAGCTGTGAACGGGATCAACCTCGAGGATACAGCAAAAATATCAACAGCCTTTTCTCTCGGGGCCCTTGAGCGTGTAGGACCAAATCTTCCCGACCTAGAAACAATTAACACGATTTCACGCAGTCTGCGTATAGAACATATCCGCATAACTTAATTAGTCACGACAGGAGGAAATGATCATGATAACCGTAGTCGCAGTAACAGCCTGTCCAACAGGTATTGCGCATACGCATATGGCGGCGGAGGCTTTACTGGCGACAGCATCGCTGAAGGGCTTCACCATCAAAATTGAAAGGCAAAGCGCCCAAGGCATTGAAAACGTTTTAAGCAGCAAAGAGATAGCTTCAGCAGATGTGGTTCTCATTGCTGCTGATATCCATGTGGACATGGCTAGGTTTTCCGGGAAAAAAATCTATACCGTATCGACCAGTCAAGCCATTCGCGAAACTGGAAAAGTCTTTGATGCCGTCAAAAATCTACTCACAGAGGAGAGAAATCAAATGACTGATCAGCAAACCGGAAATACCTCTTCACCTCAAGGTTCCATGAAAATAGTTGCTATTACAGCCTGTCCAACTGGTATCGCCCACACATTTATGGCTGCTGAAGCATTGACGAAAGCAGCCACCTCGCAAGGCCACCAGATTCATGTTGAAACTCAAGGGTCTGTAGGAGCAAAGACACCTTTGTCTCAAGAGCAGATAGAAGCGGCGAATTTAGTGATTATTGCCGCTGACACCCATGTCGATGACAGTCGCTTTTCTGGAAAACGTGTCTACAAGACATCGGTTAGTGCAGCGGTTAAACAACCCGATAATGTACTTAATGAGGCTGTAGAACATGGGCGGGTTCTTGGTGGATCTGATAATTATGCCGAGTCTGTAAAGCAGGCGAAAGCGACAAAATCTGGTCAACGTAGTGGACCGTACAAGCATCTCCTCACCGGCGTTTCCTATATGCTTCCAATTGTCGTGGCTGGTGGCTTGTTAATTGCGTTGTCATTCGTTTTTGGCATCAAAGCATTTGAAGAGGAAGGGACACTTGCTGCAGCTCTTATGAGCATTTGAGGTGGCGCAGCCTTCAAGATTATGGTGCCAGTATTGGCAGGATTCATTGCATTTTCCATTGCCGACCGCCCTGGTCTTGCGCCCGGCCTGATTGGCGGAATGCTGGCAATCAATCTCAATTCAGGTTTCCTTGGGGGTATCGTTGCAGGTTTTCTTGCTGGATATGTTGCTCTATGGTTACGTGACAATATCAAGCTCCCAGCCAACCTTGAAGGTCTGAAGCCAGTGCTTGTTATTCCGTTAATTTCGACGCTGGTAGTAGGACTACTCATGGTCTATGTCATCGGTGAGCCAGTTTCTGCCATTCTTGAGACATTGACTGAGTTCCTCAAAGGGATGAGTTCTACCAATGCTATCATGCTCGGTCTTTTGCTCGGTGGTATGATGGCGGTTGATATGGGCGGGCCGGTAAATAAAGCAGCCTATACTTTTGCTGTTGGCCTTCTTACCAGTGAAACTTATGCTCCGATGGCCGCAGTAATGGCGGCAGGTATGACACCTCCGCTGGGTCTGGCTCTTGCCACCATCGTCGCTAAAAACAGGTTTAGCAGAGATGAGCGTGAGGCAGGTAAGGCAGCAGCGGTCCTTGGTATCTCATTTATCACTGAAGGAGCCATCCCATTTGCCGCTAAAGACCCAGCCCGCGTCATTCCTTCCATCATCGTAGGTTCTGCGGTTACTGGTGCCCTGTCTATGATGTTCGGTTGCAAGCTGCTTGCGCCCCACGGTGGAATCTTTGTTCTTGCCATTCCTAACGCAGTGACTGGTCTAGCTCTCTATGCCCTGGCCATAGCAATCGGTACTGTGGTGACTACAGGTATGTTAATGGCATTGAAAAGACCTGTAGAAGAGGTAGTTTCTTAATCTGGTTAACCTAATAACTCACATTAAAGCCGGCATTTCATAGGAATGCCGGTTTTTTGTTTTTGCCAAGTACTCTGGTTGCATCCTGGGGTAACTGAACTCTGACCCGAATGGTACTTACTTAA
>JASFJY010000253.1:0-5483 GCA_050119415.1 Chromatiales bacterium
GCCGAGGCGCTGTTTTATGAAGACGCCAGCGATATCCGACTGCAGGGAATCATACGCAGAATGCGGCGGTCTCATGCTTGGCAGCCACTGGATGCGATTGTCTCCAGTGCAGGCCAACACTATATGCGTCAGCCGCTTTATCAGCCGGAAAGTCCTGGGTTGAGGGTACGCAGCGCCTTGCTCGCCCCCCTGAGGGAAGGGGAACGCCTTGTCTATGGGGGCCAGCGCATCACCATCGCGCTGCAAAATCCTACGGCGGCGTCGCGTTTAACACTGATGTTCAAGATGGAAGAGATTGGCTATATCGATGCCAGGGAGCTGAATGTCAGCTACCGTGTCGATGACGGCAAACCCCGTACCATCCAGCTCACTCCGGAAAATCCCAGCCAGCGCCTGCAAGCCGAAATTCCGCGGGGACGACACCTTTTGCGGGTAGAGATGCGCTCTCCGGTGCAAGGCCAGATTCTGCGTTTCGGCGTGCAGGGTGATGAGCGAATGTTGACGTTGGGCGGTGGGGGATTCAGTGAACGGGCCTACCATGTTGCCAGCCTTGACGAGCCTGTCGAACTGGCGCTCGACGGCCCCGCCTGGTTACGCATTGACGAAGCCGTCGATGGCCAAACCCACAGCCGCTATCTGTTTCTACAGCATGGTTGGCATGAGATGGAGCTGCCGCCAAGCCGCGGTCGACAGGAGAGCTATTACCGCTTGTTCAGGCAGCAGCCCCTATCAGAATCATGGCGAGGCCGGATTCGTGAGAGGCAGCTCTATCAACCCGACACGCTGTTAGCCGAAAAACTGCCATCACCCGCTGAGGAAACAGAACCCGTCCGGGATCTGTTGCCGATGTCAGGTCAAGAGGATGGAACCTGGGACTACTATGGCCGGCTGGTGGATCGTCGTAATCTGGATGAAGATCGTGGTGCTGAGGAATCTGAACGATTTTTACAACTGGGTGTTGGTCACCGTCTGTTTCTGGAGCCTGTCGACCAGTACCTGGAATCGAGCCTATTTGCCAGGCTTCGGCAAACGGGTGGCGCCACGCTGGGTCTGTCTGGCGATTTTTACTGGTATAGCGGCTATCGCGCCATCAGCCTCGACCTGAGTGGAGATCTCTTTCTACAGAGGCCAAAAAGGGAGATTGGCACAGAGGGTTCGCTGCTGTTACAGGCCAACTTGTCCCAGCATCGTGAGCTGAGCGGCAAAACACACCACCGTCCCAGGCTCGGTCTTTTCCAACGCTGGCTCAGCATGGATGGCCTGGCGCCGGGCATGCGAGAGTATGTTGACCAGGATATCTACACCCGCTACAAAGATGATCATCAACGAGGCCTCAGGCTGGGTGATACCTTGACTCACTATCCATGGCGTGACACCCGTCTGCGTGCCGGTCTCTCTCTGACTACCAATGAAACGATGAATCCCTTTGCGCCGGACTATGCGGACTTCACGCTGGCTGGAGATCAACTGATACGTGACCTTAACCTGGGATTGCGCTATCGCTGGCGCCGCTATTTTGCTGACGATGACCGTGATACAGACAGCAATCAACACAATCTGCGGCTGCGGCTGGATTGGCGTCGCTGGCCAACGTTGCAAGCGGGCTGGCATTTGGGTTTTGAATGGAATCACCAACTGGACAATGGGGAGAGTTCACTGTTCTTAACCCTGCGTCACCATCGGGCCAATGGCCGCATGTTTGACGATTTCCGCCCAGGCGCGGTTACATTCAAACCTTTACGTGCCCGCTATGAATTGGAACGGCACCTTTCCGGCCATGAGGTGGAGCGGTGAGCAACGGAAATGTACGCAGCTTGCTGGAGCTGGATTACCACAGCAGGTGGCTGGCGGTTGACCGACCCTTGATTGATCGGCTGGAATCCGGTTTTCAGGGCTGGCTTGAGAAACAGCCTCGCATGGAAGGGATCACGGTCACCGATGAGCATCTACGCGCCCGCTTGTTGGTAGAGTATTTGAGTTTCTGGATAACTGAAAAGCTGGAGCGGATGGAAAGTCTACGCGCGGATTTTATCGAGTTCACCCAACGCCACAGCCACGCCGCAACGAATCGCGAAAAACAGGCGCATATTTTAAGGTATGCCAAGCGTCTTGGCGCGAACCCTACCCAATTAAACAGGGACCGTAAAGCGTTCACACGCTGGTTCGGTTATGACGCCATGGCAGAGCGTTTTGAACGTCGTCACCGAAATGCAGAACTGGAACTGGTCGTGGTGCTTGGCCGAGTCGGCGTAATCGCGGAGCACTATATCGCGTTGTTCAAGAGCGCTGATCAGAGCATCGATTCATGGCGACAGTTGCGGCTCGAACGGCTGCTACAGCCGCTGCTTGCCTATGATGGCGATGAGCGGGTTCGCATCGCCGCATTCGAATCCCTGGCTGCCTCGGTGGGCAGTCTTCCTCATACCCTGAAGGAGAAGGCGGTCAACGACAGGACATTAAGCTATATCTACCGTTCCGCTCTGGAGCACCGCCAAGCGACATGGATTCAATGCGTCGCGTTGAGTCTGCTGCAGACATTTTCAACACAATCATTGATCTCTGCGCTGCAACATCGCTTGCAAAACCCGGTCAAAGGCGATGATCTGTTTGTGCGTAGGCACGCAATGCGACTGCTTGGGCAACAGATGGCTGAGTCACCTGAACTCGAGCCGCTGCTATTGACGCTAAAGGATGATCCCAGTCCCGCCGTACGCCAGCTGATTGTTGAAGCGATGAGCCATGCGAAAAAGCAGACGGTTGAACAGTTATTGCCGCCATTGCTGTTGCAGGATGAAGAGCCCAGGGTTCGCGCGGCAACACTGTTGGGCGTCTGCCCTCTGGTCAAGCGGGAGGACCTTTTCGAGTGTATTCTCGATCAGCTGCGAGCATCGTTGTCCACGGAAAAGGATCGTTTCGTGCTTCGTGTAGGGCTTAAATGCATGGTGGATATCTTTATCGACCTGACTCAAACAGAAAAGACAGAGCAGGCGTGCCGGTGGCATGCAACACTTGCTCCCATACTGGCTCATCTGCATAGCTCAGCGGATGATCTCTCTATACGCCGCTGGAGCGCTGAGGCAAAACAACAGATATGGTTAGCGCAAACCCCCCAGGCTAGGCAGCTTGCAACTGAGCTACAACGATGTATCAAATCAATACCGCCCCGACGTGCCGTTCGACTCAAACGCAGCCTGTTGAAGCCCGTTGACCGGGACACACTGGGCAGGACGCTCTCCTGTCTGGCGCAGAAGGATTATTCACTGGAACTTGAATCGGGTCTATTCGGTTTACGCCTGCGTCGCGGTTCCCGAGTGGGATTCAGAACCTGGCGGTTATGGCATGAGCTATGGCGACCTGCGACAGACAAACGTCAGGGCTTTTCTCACACAACCGGCCGTGTATATCGCGGTTTCCTGCATGCCCCATCAGCAGTGATGGCTGAATTGGCGGAGACACGCGTGCCGGGAGAGCCGCTGTTTCATCCGAGCGAGAGCGGTTACCGCCCCTACCTGCCCTTGGTTGATGAGGTAATCTCCGCGTTGGATGCCGGGCTGCTGCGCGGCAAACCGTTGTGGCTGTACAGTGCGGAAGGGGTTACCTTACTCACGCCACCCGCCTCCCTTTTGCGACGCTTGGCGGCCAGGATCGTCCTGACACTGCGCTTTGCCGATTACGCTCAGCTGCGCAACTGGCGGGAAGAGGAGCGGATGGTGCCCACTGCGTATGTTGAATCGATGCGCCGCCTCGGCATCACCATGCGTTTCACCGCTCATCCGGATATCCAATGCCCGGACCACCAGCCATCTCCGGCTGAGGCAGACGTATGGAACGCAGATCCGGCCGTGGAGCGTTTTTTTCCTGAGTTAACTCTGTTACCTCTCCCTTTACAGGATTTTTTCCTTGGGCTTCAGGACTACTTCTACTCTGTCTATCAGAACAACATCAAACAGTTGGCTCTGTTTCTGGCCGTAGCAGTGGCCGGCATGTTCGGCCGTCACCTCTATCTCAACTCTCGCATCAGATCGGCACGCGAATCGATGCCTTTGGTCATCGGCGGCTGGGGCACGCGTGGTAAATCGGGTACCGAGCGTCTCAAGGCGGCGCTGATCAATGCCAAGGGGTATTCGGTATTGTCGAAGACCACAGGCTGCGAGGCGATGTTTCTGCACGCCCACCCGAACGGCCGCTTGCGGGAGATGATGTTGTTCCGGCCCTATGACAAAGCGACTATATGGGAGCAGGCCAATCTACTACGCCTGGGGCAACGGCTTAACATCGATGTGTTTCTCTGGGAATGCATGGGTTTGACTCCCACCTATGTTGCCATCTTACAGCAACAGTGGATGCATGATGACCTCTCCAGCATCACCAATACCTATCCCGATCATGAGGACCTGCAGGGGCCTGCGGGTTATAACATCCCGGAGGTGATGACCAACTTCATACCACGCAACAGTGTGCTGATAACAACCGAGGAGCAGATGCTACCGATATTAAGTAGCGCCGCTCGTACGAAACAGACCCGTATACGCACGGCGGGCTGGTTGCAATCTGGCCTGTTACCACCTGACATCCTGCAACGCTTCCCTTATGAAGAGCACCCTGACAATATAGCATTGGTGCTGGAACTTGCGGATGAACTCGGATTGACAGCGGATTATGCCCTCAAAGAGATGGCTGATCGCGTTGTCCCCGACCTGGGTGTGTTGAAGACATTGCCTTTGGCATCGGTCATGGGACGCAGACTGGAATTTACCAACGGCATGTCGGCCAATGAGCGATTCGGCTGTCTGAGCAACTGGCGCAGAACCGGTTTTGCTGATCAGGATCCTTATACAGACCCAGGGATATGGCTTGCAACGGTAGTCAATAATCGTGCCGACCGAGAACCTCGATCACAAGTCTTTGCTTCCATTCTCGTCGAGGATATTACCGCCGATCATCACTTTTTAATCGGTACTAACCTGGATGGCCTGAAGGGCTATATTCGCAATGCCTGGGAATTGTGGTTAAAGAACAGTCCACTGTACGACTTCCTGAACGGCGGAAAAGGCGAGCCGCTTCAGATGTTGGAAAAAATCGCACACCGCTACAGACTCCCCTATCGAGAGGAGCACATCCAGGCGCGTTTACGTTGCCTGTTGACCGATATCGGTCAGGCGGTGCACGCCGATGCGCTCGATAAGCTATGGATCGATCCCGAGGGACTGCGTGAGAAACTGTTGGCTTCAGAGGCTGCCAATATCGCTGACGATATAGCCATCTTTCATCAAGGGCTCTTTGATCGCTATATCGAGCTCAAGGAAATGGCGAGCGATATTGAACATGGTCCCGCCTCCCCGAAGTTCTCGGAACAGGCGCTCAAACGACAGCTATGGGATTGGTTTTGGGGCAGGTTTACAGTCATTGAGGATCCTCACAGCAGCGGCGAACAGATCATACGACAGATTGCCAAAACGACGCCACCCGGGCTAAAGAGCCGG
>JASFJY010000254.1:0-5474 GCA_050119415.1 Chromatiales bacterium
GGTTAATTTCCTGTTTTAAATAAAAAATCAGTGGCAGAGCAGGCTGTCTGGAGAATATACATGCAAGTTTCGGTGGAATCGGGTGAAGGGCTTGAGCGGCGCATGACGGTCGAGCTGCCGGCGCAACAGATCGAGGCGGAAGTCGACAAACGCCTGAAACAGATTGGCCGGACCGCTAAGCTCGATGGTTTTCGTCCCGGCAAGGTGCCGATGAAGATGCTGCGTCGTGTCTACGGTGGCAAGGTGCTGCAAGAGGTCTACGGCCAGATGATCGAGACCAGCTATCAGAAGGCCATCCAGCAGGAGAATCTCCATCCCGCCGGCCTGCCTAAGATCGAGCCTAAGGAATCGACGGAAGAGGGTCAGTTCGGCTATGTCGCCGTTCTTGAGGTTATGCCGGAGATCGAACCGGCCAAGTTGGTGGGTAAGATCGCCCGTCCAGTGGCCGAGGTTACCGAGCAGGATATCGATGACATGATCGAAAAGTTGCGTAAACAGCGTGTCTCCTGGAATGCGGTGGAACGTGCGGCCGGCGAAGGGGATCAAGTCAAGATCAGCTTCGAAGGCAAGGTCGAGGGCGAGGTATTCGAAGGCGGCAGTGCCGAAAACGTACCGCTGGTGCTCGGCTCAAAACGCATGATCGAGGGCTTCGAGGAGGCCCTGGTGGGTATGATCAAGGATGAGAAGCGGACCATAGAATTGAAATTCCCTGAGGATTACCGGGTGGAAGCATTGGCGGGTAAGCCGGTAACGTTTGACGTCGACGTCAGCGAAGTGGCCGAAGAGGTGTTGCCTGAGGTCGACGAGGCCTTCGCCAAGGAATTCGGTGCCGAGGAGGGTGTCGATAAGCTGAGAGAGGATATCCGCGAGAATATGCAACGGGAGTTGGCACAACGTGTGCATAATAAAATCAAACACCAGGCTATGGATCTGATCTACGAGCAGAACAAGGTTGAGGTGCCCAAAGCGATGATCGATGACGAGATCGAAGCGCTGCGCAAGCAGACTCGGGAACGTATCGGCAAGGGCGCTGGTTCCCTGGAACTGCCCCGTGATATGTTTGAGGAGCAGGCCCGGCGACGGGTCACCCTCGGACTGGTGATCGGAGAGATTATCAAGCTAAATGATATTCAGATCGATAACGACCGGGTGCGCAAGGCGATCGAGGAATTTGCCAGCAGCTATGAACAGCCGGAGGAGGTAATCAAGTATTACTACGGCAATCAGGAGCAGCTGGCTTCGGTGCAGAACGTGGTACTCGAAGACCAGGTGGTCGATTGGGTGCTGGAACAGGCAGAAGTCACAGATGAGCAGACGACCTTCGCGGCGCTGACGTCTGAAGGCTGAAAACCCCGAGGAACAAGCAGCTATGAGTCATGAATTCAGGGCAGGTATGCCCGATCCGCAAAACCTGGGTCTGGTTCCCATCGTCATCGAGCAGACCGCGCGCGGTGAGCGTTCCTTCGATATCTACTCCAGGCTGCTGAAGGAGAGAGTCATTTTCCTGGTGGGGCCGGTCGAGGATCACATGGCCAACCTGGTGGTGGCGCAGTTGTTATTTCTCGAATCGGAGAATCCCGACAAGGATATCCATGTCTATATCAACTCGCCCGGTGGTTCGGTGACTGCTGGTCTTTCGATTTACGACACCATGCAGTTTATCCGTCCCGATGTTAGTACAATGTGTGTCGGCCAGGCTGCCAGTATGGGGGCGCTGCTTCTGGCGGGCGGCGCCAAGGGCAAGCGCTACTGCCTGCCCAACTCGCGAATGATGATCCATCAGCCGCTGGGCGGGTTCCAGGGGCAAGCAACCGATATTGAAATTCATGCGAAGGAAATTCTCCTTTTGCGCGAAAGGCTCAATTCCATCCTCTCATTTCACACAGGCCAGCCGCTAGAAAAAATAGCGGTTGACACCGAACGTGATAATTTCATGGGTGGTGAAGCCGCTGCTGAATATGGTCTGATAGATGAAGTCTTGAATCGCCGCACAGGCGATAGCAAGGAATAACCGATATCGGTAAGCGCTTGAAGCAATGAGGAAGTGACTTGATACTCTGGTCGGGCTTTAAGAAAACCATCCTTGCCATTGGCGGGGGGTTGGATATGATTGAACTATATATAGCTGGGTTATTGGCTTGAAGGAGTAAACTATGGGCAGTGATAAAAGCGGTAAGGGCGATGACGGCAAACTGCTGTATTGCTCCTTCTGCGGCAAGAGCCAGCACGAAGTCCGAAAACTAATTGCGGGTCCTTCAGTCTTCATCTGCGATGAATGTGTCGAGCTGTGCAACGACATCATCCGCGAAGAGATGCAGGAGAGCGGTGAGGAGAGTATCAGTCGCCTGCCGAAACCCCAAGAGATCAAGAAGACCCTGGATCAGTACGTCATCGGACAACAGCGTGCCAAGAAGGTACTCTCGGTAGCGGTCTACAACCACTACAAGCGGTTGGAGAGTATCGGTAAAGAGAGCGACATTGAACTGGCCAAGTCGAACATCCTGCTGATCGGTCCCACCGGCTCGGGTAAGACCCTGTTGGCGGAAACCCTGGCCAGATTGCTCAATGTGCCGTTCACCATTGCTGACGCCACCACCTTGACCGAAGCGGGCTATGTGGGTGAAGACGTCGAGAACATCATCCAGAAGCTACTGCAGAAGTGCGATTACGATGTGGAGAAGGCGCAGACCGGTATCGTCTATATCGACGAAATCGACAAGATCTCCCGCAAGTCGGACAACCCCTCCATTACTCGGGATGTCTCCGGAGAAGGCGTGCAGCAGGCGCTGCTCAAGCTGATCGAGGGCACCGTGGCCTCGGTACCGCCGCAGGGCGGCCGTAAGCATCCGCAGCAGGAGTTTCTGCAGGTCAATACCTCGAACATCCTGTTTATCGTCGGTGGCGCCTTTGCCGGGCTGGAAAAGGTCATCCGCGACCGTTCCGAGAAAGGGGGTATCGGTTTCTCCGCCGAGGTGAAAAGCAAGGACGACAGTCGCTCCATCGGTGAGATCATCGTCGACGTGGAGCCCGAGGACCTGATCAAATACGGGCTGATTCCCGAGTTCGTCGGGCGTCTTCCCGTGGTGGCCACCCTGCAGGAGTTGGATGAGGACTCTCTGATACAGATCCTGACCGAGCCGAAGAACGCGTTGACCAAACAATATAGTCGCCTGTTCGAGATGGAAGGCTGCGAACTGGAGATTCGCGACGATGCCCTGCGCTCCATCGCCCGCAAGGCGATGCAGCGCAAGACGGGTGCACGCGGCCTGCGTACCATTCTGGAGCAGGTGCTGTTGGATACCATGTACGATCTGCCCTCGATGGACGAGGTCACCAAGGTGGTCGTGGACGAGGCGGTGATCGCCGGCGAAAGTGAGCCACTGATGATCTATGAGCACAGCGACAAGCAGCTTGCGGCTTCAGACTGAGCAATCCCGCATCGCTGCAGTCGGATCTTGACTGCCAGAGTTGAAATCACTCGGCACTATCCCCATGTTGGAAATTATCCCGGCCAGTTATGGTCGGGAGTGAACGAAGAAGTTCCCCAGCCTGTCAAAATTGAATGAGCTGTGTACCGACAATCCATCAGGAGATCGGCACCGCAATTGCATATATTTTTATGAGCGGTTATGACGGGAGGGTCAAGCGACCCTGATCCAGAACCAGAGTTGATACCGCAACCACAGCGGTTGTCGAAAAACGCGCAGATAACCTGCCAAGTGAGGAGTATATGGGCCAAGATTTCGAAAAATCCGGCAAGATGGTAGATCCCCTCAACACTGTGCCGGTACTGCCGTTGCGTGATGTGGTGGTCTATCCGCACATGGTGATTCCCCTGTTTGTCGGGCGCGACAAATCGATTCTGGCGCTGGATGCCGCCATGCAGAGCAACAAGCAGATTCTGCTGGCGGCGCAGAAGAGCGCCGATGTGGATGATCCCGATGTGAGTGATATGTACGCCATCGGCACCCTTGCCAACATCTTACAGCTCTTGAAGCTCCCTGATGGCACGGTCAAGGTGCTGGTCGAGGGGGGGGAGCGTGTCCGCATCACTGAATTCGTCGACGTCGATGAATACTTCACCGCCAGGCTGGAGAGCCTCAACGATACCCTTGATCTCGACGCTCGTGAAACCGAGGTGTTGATGCGCTCGGCCACCAATCTCTTCGATCAATACGTCAAGCTGAACAAGAAGGTCCCTCCGGAGGTGCTCACTTCCCTTTCCAGCATTGATGATCCCAGCCGTCTGGCGGACACCATCGCCGCTCACATGTCCCTCAAGCTGGATGAAAAACAGCATGTGCTGGAGATGCCCAACGTACGCGAGCGCCTGGAACATCTGATGGGCCTGATGGAGGGAGAAAACGATATTCTGCAAATGGAGAAGCGGATTCGTGGCCGGGTCAAGCGGCAGATGGAGAAGAACCAGCGCGAGTACTATCTCAACGAGCAGATGAAGGCGATCCAGAAGGAGCTGGGCGATATGGATGAAGCGCCCAACGAGATAGAGGATCTGACCAAGAAGATCGAAAGCGCAGGCATGACCAAGGAGGCCAAGGGCAAGGCGAATGCGGAGCTGAACAAGCTGAAACTGATGTCGCCCATGTCCGCCGAGGCGACGGTGGTGCGCAACTACATCGATACCCTTGTCGGCCTGCCCTGGAAGAAACGCACCAAGATCCGCAATGACATCTCCGGCGCGGAAAAGGTGCTCAACGACGATCACTACGGTCTGGAGAAGGTCAAGGAACGTATTCTCGAATATCTGGCAGTGCAGCAGCGAGTGCGCAAGCTCAAGGGACCGATCCTCTGTCTGGTCGGCCCCCCGGGCGTGGGCAAGACTTCGCTTGGTCAGTCGATCGCTCGTGCCACCAACCGCAAGTTCACCCGTATGGCGTTGGGTGGGGTGCGCGACGAAGCGGAGATCCGCGGCCATCGCCGCACCTACATTGGTGCGCTGCCCGGCAAGATCATCAACAACCTGAGTAAGGTCAAGACCCGCAACCCCCTGTTTTTGCTTGATGAAATCGACAAGATGGCGATGGATTTTCGCGGCGATCCCGCTTCGGCTCTGCTCGAGGTGCTCGATCCCGAGCAGAACCATACCTTTAATGATCACTACCTGGAGGTCGATTTCGATCTCTCTGAAGTGATGTTCGTGGCTACCGCCAACACCATGAACATCCCGCCCGCCCTGCTCGACCGCATGGAGGTGATTCGCCTTTCAGGCTATACCGAGGATGAAAAGGTGAACATCGCCGAGCGCTATCTGGTGCCCAAGCAGATGGAGAACAACGGCCTCAAGCCGGACGAGCTGGTAATCCGTGAAAGCGCCCTGCGGGATATCGTGCGATACTATACCCGTGAGGCGGGTGTGCGTAATCTCGAGCGCGAGGTTGCCAAGATCTGCCGCAAGGTGGTGAAGGAGATCCTGCTGAAGGTTCCCCAGGGCACTATAACCGTCACACCGAAGA
>JASFJY010000255.1:0-5472 GCA_050119415.1 Chromatiales bacterium
GTCCGACTTACAGCACAGCGACCATCATCCTGGAGGACGGTACCGGCACAAGCGTGCTGACGGCGACCGCGGGACAGCGGTTAAAGGGCGCGGCGCTGGACAATCCGGGCGAGTGGGCCAACAACATCCGTATCGACGTGGACTATGACACACCCGTCGCCAACAGCTTCAACATGACGGTGTCCGAGATTGCGCTGCAAGATGGCCGCCAGGTGGTGCGGCAGGACGAGACCTACCGAAATCTAACAATGGACCCCGACCATACTGACTATGCTGTGGAGGTGGTCAACGAGAGTTCCAAGTTGATTCAGCTGACGCGCATGACGCCGACCACCGATCACACCACCCTGCCGGCGCCTACCGGCACCTGGGGTACGGACGCCACCGGCGCCGAGCTGGCACTGAATTCCGGTGACAGCTTCAACGTGCACTACAACGGCAGTACTGCCATCGCCAATATCAACTTCACTACGGCGCCGACCGGCCTATTGCAAGTGCGCTCCCTGTTGCAGTCGGCGATCCGTGCCGCCGAACCCGAAGAGCCGCTGCTGGCCGGAGCCACGGTGCAGTTGATCGGTAGCCACTTTCTGGTAAGAGCCGGGCGCGGCGGGCGCAACTTCGATGCCGAAACCATCCTCACCTTCACCGACAACGCTGGCACGCCAGCCACCGACCTGGGCCTGGTGGCACCGCTGGCCAATCTGCAGCAGTACATGCTGGGCAGCAGCAACAATGTGGCCGCCCAGGGGGCGGGTACCGCGGGTGACGACGGCGACCCACCTGCCGCCAACGACCTGCGCGGTTCGCTGGCCGCCAAGACCGGCATCTATGCCCTGGAGGACGCCGACCTGTTCAACATCCTCTGCCTGCCGCGGGCAGCCGAGCTGAACGCCAACGACATGGCGGCGGTGGTGAACGAGGCTCAGAACTATTGCGAGACGCGCCGCGCCTTCATGATCGTCGACCTACCGTCCGACATCGATACCATGCAGGAGGCCCGCGACTGGTTGGACGCCAACGCCAATCTGCGCCACCAGAATTCAGCGGCCTATTTCCCGCGCCCACGCATCCCGGACCCCCTTAACAGCAACCGTCTCAAGGCAGTCGGCGCCAGCGGCAGTGTGGCCGGCCTGTATGCGCGTACCGACGCGACCCGCGGTGTTTGGAAGGCACCCGCCGGTATCGAAGGCACACTGCGTAATGTGCCGGACCTCAGCTACAAGCTGACCGATGCCGAGAACGGCCAGCTCAACCCACTAGGGATGAACTGCCTGCGCAACTTCGATATCTTCGGCAATGTGTGCTGGGGAGCGCGCACCCTGGTGGGGGCCGATCAACAGGCCTCGGACTGGAAGTATGTGCCGGTGCGGCGTATCGCCCTGTTCATCGAAGAGAGCCTGTTCCGCGGCACCCAATGGGTGGTTTTCGAACCCAACGACGAACCGCTGTGGGCCCAGATCCGGCTCAATGTGGGTTCCTTCATGCACGGCCTGTTCCGCCAGGGAGCATTCCAGGGCGGCAGTCCGCGCGAAGCCTATCTGGTGAAGTGCGACAAGGAGACCACCACTCAGGCGGACATCAATCGTGGAATCGTCAACATCCTGGTCGGTTTCGCTCCGCTCAAGCCGGCGGAGTTCGTCATAATCAAAATTCAGCAGCTGGCAGGACAGATCGAGACCTAAAGGAGGAGGGCGATCATGGCACAATTCAGCGTCAACGCGCAGCGTTTCGATCCATACAAGAACTTCAAGTTTCGCGTCAAATGGGATGGCCGCTATGTAGCCGGGGTATCAAAGGTGGGCGCCCTCAAGCGCAGCACCGAGGTGGTGGAACATCGCGAGGGGGGCGACCCCAGCACGGTACGGCGCTCGCCGGGCCAGAGCAAGTACGAGGCCATCACCCTGGAGCGCGGCGTCACCCACGACACCGAGTTCGAGAAATGGGCCAACAAGGTTTGGAACTATGGTTCCGGCCTGGGTTCCGAGGTGTCGCTCAAGGACTTCCGCAAGGACATCATCATCGAACTCTACAACGAGGCGGGCCAGTCGGTTATCAGTTACAAGGTATTCCGTTGCTGGGTGAGTGAGTTCCAGGCCCTGCCAGAATTGGACGCCAGCGCTAATGCGGTCGCCATCCAGACCTTGAAGCTGGAAAACGAGGGCTGGGAGCGTGATTACGAGGTGGTCGAACCCAGCGAACCCAGTTACACCGAACCGGAGGACTAAACGGTCATGGGCGAGGCGATTCAGCTGCCCCATGGTTTCTGGTTGGACGGTCATCACTGCCGTGAGGTAATCCTACGCGCCTTCACCGGCCGCGACGAGGAGTTCGTCAACGAACAGCCCCCTGCGCCGCCGGTGGTGCGTGCCACCGAGCTGCTGCTGCGTTGTATTCAGAGCATGGAAGGGTTGGATGAGGTTGACCGGGAGGCGGTGGAGCGCTTGGTAATGGGCGACCGCGAGGCTCTGTTGTGGCAGCTGCGCCGCCTCACCCTGGGTGAACGCCTACAGGCCACGCTGACCTGCCCGGCGCCGGGTTGTAGCGCGCCCATGGACCTGGAACTCTCGATCTCTGATCTGCTGCAGTCGCCTTACCCCGATGCCAGCCCCAACTACGAAACCGAATACCAGGGCCGGCGGTTGCGTTTTCGACTGCCCACCGGCGCTGACCTGACGGCACTGTGCGACGAAAGCGACAGCGAACGGGCCGTCCAACTACTGTTGCGGGCCTGCCTCGAGGACGGCGTTGCAGCCGACGGCAGTGAACAGCTGGAGACCGTCGCCGATCTGGTGGAGGCCCTGGATCCGCAGGCCGAGCTGCGCATGGAGGTGCGTTGTCCAGAATGCGGCGAATCTTTTACCACCCTGCTGGATGCGACCCGCTTCTTGTTACAGGAGATAGCTCAGCACGCCGATGACCTCTACCGCCAGATCCATTCCCTGGCACTCCATTATCACTGGAGCGAGGCGGAGATCCTGGCGCTCAACCCCATCAAGCGCCGGCGCTATCTGGAACTGCTGGCGGACAGCCTGAGTGAGAGCCAACCCCTATGAGTCGCTATCTGCAACAGCTGGTGCAGCGTGCAACGGGGCAGGGGCCCTGGGCCACCGTCGTTCCCGCACGTCTACCAGGGTCCATGCTGGAGATGCAGCGTCCAGGCCCATCGCCGGTGGAGCCGGCATTGTCGCCGTCGCCCAACGCGGACATGGCACCGAGCGGCACCGAGACTCAGCCACCGTCCCTTTCCGAGGAGACTCCTGGTCGTGTCGGGCAAGAGCAGGCCACAACGGCAAGCGCTGTGCCGGCCATGCCCGATGGTTTGCCGGCAAGGAGTAACGAGTCGATTAGCGTCGAACCATCTCCGCATCCGCCGGCCTGTCCGGTGCAGATGCCCACCAGCGCATCCGAGGTACCCGTATCCGGACTTGAAGCAGTCATTGAACGGGACAAAAGGCAGGTTCGGAGCACAGGGTGGAAGCCGGCAGGGAGCAGCGAGCAACCATCCCCACAAGTTGCTCAATCGGCAGCCATCCATGAGGCGCCCGCGACACCGGCCATGACTACAGCGCCGTCAAGCGATCCGGTTCAGCTGGGGGCCGAGCGGTATGCTCAGCCGACCCTAACGCGAGCAGCAAGCGAACCACGCAGCCAACCCGCTGCAAGCGCCCTCGAGCAGGAGGCGCCGACGACGCCGCGGCCGATCGCTCGGGCCCAGGCATCGATCGCGCTGAAGCCGGCCTGGCAAGGGCCGCACACAGCAATACAACCGCCACAGGATAGTTCGCAAAAGCAGCCTGAAACCGGCAGCGAAACTGCTGGTCCGCCAGCAACCGCGACGCCGCCGCAGACACAGCCGCCAAGGCCAGCCCTGGCGGCCTCGCTGCCGCGCCCGCTGGCAGAGAGGGGACATGCACCCCGGCCTCGGTCCTTGTCGACGCCGGCTGCGACCGCAGTCCCACCGGCACAGGCACGGCCGCTGCCACCCAGGGTGCGGGTGCGCATCGGCAAGGTGGAAGTCAGGGCGGCCTCGGTACAACAACAGCCGGCACCTACCGCCGCACCGGTACGGCAGGCAAGCGGCTTCGACGATTACCTGGCACTGAGGTCCTACTACCGACAGGACTACTGAATGGATACCACGACACATCATCCAGTGCCTTAGACAACTGACCTGGACAGCAGATCGACAGCACCATGAGCAACGAACTTGCCATCGCCACCGTCACCGCCACTCTCAGCGAATGGGTGCGGATCCCTCTCGAGGACGACGTTGATGGCGCTGGTGTGTCCATGGTGCGGCCGGATCAAATAGAAGATCTCGAAGGTTCTGGGGTCAACATCTATCTCTACCAGGTAACGCCGAATCCGGCCTATCGCAATGCCGACCTGCCCACGCGGAATTCCGGCGGCCACGTGGTGCAGCGGCCGCAAGTGGCCCTGGATCTGCACTACATGCTGACCTTTTTCGGTACCGAGGCTTCCCTCGAGCCGCAGCGGGCCATGGGCAGCGTGATGCGCACCCTGCATGCCAAGCCGGTGCTCAGCCGCCAAGTCATCGAAGACACCATCGCCAGCAGCAGCTTTAATTATCTGCTCGATTCCAACCTGGCCGAGCAGATCGAACCGATCAAGCTCACGCCCCTGTCGTTGAGCCTGGACGACTTCTCCAAGCTTTGGTCGGTGTTCTTCCAGACCGCCTATCGGCTATCCGTTGCCTATGTCGCCAACTTGGTGCTGATCGAGGCGGATGAAGAGATCCCGCAGACCAGGCTGCCGGTGCGGGCGCGTAACATCTACGCCTGGCCCTTCAGGGATCTGTATGTGGAGAAGGTGGTGGCGCAGGAGCCACCGCAGGAAGAGATCACAAATGTTTCCACCTGTATCATTACCGGCCGCAACCTGCGCGGTGAGGTAACAAGGGTACGCATCGGTGAGGCGGAGTTCAGCCCGCTGCGCGCCAGTCTCAGCGACACGCGCATCAGCATCGATCTGGAGACCGAGGCGCCGAGCAGCGGCACCCTGCGCGCCGGGGTACAGGCCTTGCGCTTGGTGCATCGTCTGTTGATGGGTACGCCGGAGACCGAACATGTGGGGGTGGAATCCAATGTGGTGGCCTTTGCCCTGCGTCCGCGCATCCATATGATGGGTGGCAGTCCGGACATCCAGGTGTCTGCGATCCAGACCGATGCCGACGGCAATGATTACCGCCAGGTCACTGTACACCTGCTGCCGGACGTGGACCGCCGCCAGCGGGTGGAGCTGTTGATCAACGAGTACGGCACAGAGGTGGATCCACAGACCTATCATTACCCGGCGGAGCCGCGCGGCACCGACAGCGCCACGGTGGACTTCATCATCAGTCCGGAGATCAGCGGCGAGTTCCTGTTCCGGGTCCAGGTGGACGGCGCTCAGAGTCCACTGCAACTGGACGAGGATGAACTCAGCCCTACCTACCACCGCTATATCCAGCCG
>JASFJY010000256.1:0-5469 GCA_050119415.1 Chromatiales bacterium
TGTGGGCCGCCTTCTATGTCGGCAAGGTCAATTTGCGCAACGATCCCGACTCTCTGTTGCCCCTGACCAACCCCTATATCGCCACCAACCTCTACACCGAACAGACCTACGGCATGGGCAATCTGATGGTCTGGGGCCTGACGGTGAAACAGGGGGACATCTATCAGCCCTGGTTCATCCGCCTGGTAGAGGATTTCTATGCCGATGTGAGCTCCCTGCCCTTCGCCAATAGCCACAACTTCGTCGGTCTGCCTTCCTCCAAGCTGCGCAACATCGGCATCGATCGCCAGGGCAATCTCGATTTCAGCCGGCTGCTTCCCACCAGCGGCCTCTCCGATAATCCGCTGCAGCAGCAGCGCCAGTTGGCTTTTCTGCGTGACGGTCTGCAACGCCATCTGGTGCTGCAAGCCCTGCTGCTCTACTACGAGGACAGGGCCGGCAACAAATGTGAGATGGTGGGGCCGGACGGTCAAATCAGCAGCTCCGGCATGGCGCGTCTGCACCAGGCCTGTATCCCCAGGGGGACTTTCATCATCGGTGACTTCAGCAATGAACTGAAGCAACACCACCTGGCATGGATCGACGAGATGAAGGCACTGATGGCGAGCTACGAGGCGCGCTATGGTGATCGGGTCGAGTTCCGTATATCTGGCGAACCCTACTTCCTCGCCTCCATGGTGCAGGAGTTGCAGGACAAGGCCTGGCTCTTCGGCGTCTCGCTGCTGATCATCCTGCTGATCCTCTGGTACGAGTTCCGCCACTGGAGTTGCGCGGTGTTGCCGCTGCTGGGTGTCGGCATGACCATTGTGTTGACCCTGGGACTGATGGGCTACAGCCAGTTCAAGCTGACCACCATGATGGCCTTGACGCCGATGCTGCTGCTGGCCATCGGCATCGGTCACTCGATGCAGATCACGCGGCGTTTCATGCAGGAGCTGCACGACAGCGGCGATGCACAGCAGGCGGCACTGGTCTCGATCCGCCATACCATCGTGCCGGCCGCCCTCTCCATCGGCACTGATCTGCACGGCTTCTTCGCCCTCTCCTTCGTGGATATCTCTTTTTACAAGGCCTACGCCTACTTCGGCATCTTCGGCATGTCGACGCTGATCATCACCACCACCACCCTGATCCCCCTGCTGATGATGACCTTCCCGCCAAAGATTCGGCAGCGTGAGCATGAGCGGAGTTGGGAGTGGCGCTTGGCGAACCGTATGGCCAACCTGCTGACCGGCCGCTTTAAATGGGTGCCGGTGATGGGCCTGATCCTGGTCTGGTTGGTCAGCGCCCACTACACCGAGGTCGACCGCGGCTTTGCCGCCTTGCTGGCCGGCGAGGCGGGGCGCAGCGATCCGGAGGTGGCCCGCATCCAGGACGAATTCGATATCATGCCGGGGGTGGAGAAGGGGATCCACTACCCGCGCGCGGCCTTCAAAGAGCGCTACCTGCTGGGCGAGCTGCTCGGGCGTGGCGGCGAGGTGCGGCCGATCGCCGACCTGCAGGCCCTCTCCCGAATGATGCCGGGCACCATCACCGCCAATATCCTGATCCGCTCCAAGGCGGGTACCTTGCCCCCCTGCGACATGCAGGCGTGGGATGATCTGGGCCGCCGGCTGATCGGCCCCGAGCGCTGTTACGATGAGCAAGAGGATCCGCCCCAGGGCATCTTCAACGATGCTCGGGTATTGGACGCCCTGGCCCGCTTCGAAGACTGGCTGCGCGCCCATCCCCATATTGGCTATACCCTCTCTTATGTGCAGTTCGTCAAAACCGTCAACCTGATCCTCAACACGCCGCCGATGGATGCGCCGTTGGCGCACCTGTATCTCTATGCCATACCGACACCTTCACACATGCAGCTCTTCTCGTTCGCCTATCGGGGCAAGGGGCGTATCGGCTTCTTGCCCGATGCCGACGCCACGGTGCAGCTCTATAACGGCATGCTGTCTACCGGCGCCGGGGCGGGGGAACTCGACAGCTTCGTCAATACGCGCAACTGGGACGAGGGGATTATCGTCGGCTTCGTCAACACCATGGATCCGGTGGAGACCCACCGCACCATCCTCGACATCCAGCGCTATATCGAGGAGCACCGCAACGATCCCGGCATGGACAAGGTGCGCATCGGCATCGAGGGGGGCGAGACCATCGCCATGACGGATTCGTCGGGCGCGCAGGTCTCAACTCAGGATGTGCTCCAGGGCAAGAGCGCCATCGGTGGTTTTCTCGGCGTCACCGAGGCGACACGGGATGTGGCCTTCAAGGAGTGGCTCAACGCCCCTATCGCCACCTCGGTCACTGTCTTCATCATGACCCTGTTGATGTTCCGCTCCTGGAACGTCGCCTTTATCCTCATCAGCCTCTGTTTCATTACCCTGATGACCCAGTATGGCCTGGGCGCCTACATGTCCTCTATCGGCGAGTGGTCGGCCAATCTGGCCTTCCATGTGCAGGTGGCCCTGAGTATCGCCATGGGATTGGGGGTCGACTATGGTGTCTATATGGTCTCGCGCTTGCGCGAGGAGTATGCCGAGAGCCAAGGCGTGTGGAAAACGGCCTTGCGCAATACCCTGGGTACCACCGGGTCGGCCATCATCATCTCGATGGTGGTGCTGCTGAGCAGCTTCATCCCCCTGATGAACACCGAGCTGGCCAATCTCTGGTCGGTCAGTCTCTATATCTCGGAGGCGCTGATCATGGATGTCTTTATCGCCCTGCTGGTGCTGCCGCTGATGGTCCTCTGGTTGCGGCCGCGGTTCGTCTTCCCGAATTCCTAACCGATTGATCTTTAAGAAACAGGCCGCAGTCTGTTGGCTGGTAAACCGCGGCTGAACACGACATGTTTGGTTGTCGGGTCAATAGCGAAGTACAAAGTGTAACCGAGCCACGCTGAACGCGTCCCGCAGCGGTCTCACCATCCAGCCGCGGTATTTGCTCAATTATGTATATTTATACTAGGACAATATATATCATTATAAGTTATATGGAATTCCGCCAACTCACCTCCTTGGTCGCCCTGGTGGAGAGCGACTACAACGTCAGTCGGGCGGCGCAGCGCCTGCACCTGGTGCAGCCGGCTGTCTCACAACATCTCAAGCAGCTGGAGGAGGAGCTGGGGGTAGGTCTGTTCCGGCGCAACGGCAAGC
The DNA here is from genome assembly GCA_050119415.1 of Chromatiales bacterium. Taxonomy (GTDB): domain Bacteria; phylum Pseudomonadota; class Gammaproteobacteria; order Chromatiales; family Chromatiaceae; genus Thiodiazotropha. The sequence continues at coordinate 3,147 of JASFJY010000256.1, forward strand.
GTCTGACCGGGCTGAGCGAGGCGGGCGAGCAGGTGCTGCACTATGCGCGTAAGATTCTCTCCGATGCGGAGAACATTCTCTCGGTGGGTCAGGAGCATCGGGCAGAGGAGCGGGGCATACTGCGCCTCGGCACCACCCATACCCAGGCGCGCTATGTCTTACCACCCATTCTGCGTCACTTCAGCGAAATATATCCGGCGGTGGAGGTGCAGATTTTCGAGGGCAATCCGCGGGAGTTGATCGATATGGCGCTCGAGGACAAGGTCGACTTCGCCATCTGTACCGAAGCGCTGGAGCGTCACCCGGAACTCTCTTCGATTGCCTGCAACCGCTGGAACCGCTGCCTGATTGCCCCCAAGGCCAATCCGGTATTGGCCCAGGAAGAGGTGACGCTGAAGGCGCTGTGCCGTTATCCCCTGATTACCTATGTGGCGGGTTTCACCGGCCGCGGCCACATCGACGAGACTTTCCGTCGGGCGGGCCTGACTCCCCATGTGGTGCTGAGCGCCACCGATACCGACGTGATCAAGACCTATGTGCGCGAAGGCATGGGTATCGGCATCATCGCGGAGCTGGCCTATGAGCGGGATAAGGACAGCGATCTGGCAATACGCGTACTGAACCATCTCTTTCCCTGGGAGGTGACTCAGATTGGTTACCGCCGCGACATGTATCTACGCACCTATCAACGGCGCTTCATTGAAATCTTCCAGGAGATCTCGGCACGCATGGGGCAAGGGGAGGATGAACAGTCCGCAAATGAACGGGAATGAAAGCAGATGGATTTACTAACCCTCTACTGCGAGTTGCCGTAGGTCGGGTTAGCGCAGCGTAACCCGACATACAGGAAAGGGGAGGTATCAATCCATTTGCGTTCGTTTGCTTAATCCTTCTTCTTGCGCGCCCGCGGATGGGCCTTGTCGTAGACCTCGGCCAGGTGCTGGAAGTCGAGGTGGGTGTAGATCTGGGTGGTGCTGATGTTGGCGTGGCCCAGCAGCTCCTGCACCGCGCGCAGGTCACCGGAGGACTCCAACAGGTGGCTGGCGAAGGAGTGGCGTAGCAGGTGGGGGTGGATGTTGCGCGGCGCGCCCTGCTCCAGGGCCCTCAGGTTGAGCTGTTTCTGCACCGTGGCGCGGTTGATGCGACGGCCGCGTACACCGACGAAAAGGGCCGGTTCGTTCATTGCGGCCAGGGTGCCGCGCACCCCCAGCCACTGCTGCAGGGCCTCTCTGGCCAGACGTCCCACCGGCACCCGGCGTGTTTTGGACCCCTTGCCGGTGACCTCCACCATCCCATCGTTGAAGTCGATATCCCCCAGATCGAGGTCGACCAGCTCGGCCAGGCGTAATCCCGAGGAGTAGAAGAGTTCCATGATTGCCCGGTCGCGCACGCCCACCGGGGAGTCGTCGTCAAATTCGAGGATCTGCGCCAGTTGGTCGGCGTCGAGGGTGGCGGGGAGTTTGCGCCGTACCTTGGGGGCGCGTACGCCGAGGGCGGGGTTGGCGTCGACAGCATTCTCGCGCATCAGGTAGCGGTAGAGGCTGCGCAGGCTGGAGAGCTCCCGATGCAGGCTCTTGGGGGAGCGTCCCATGCGGTGGCGCTCGGCCAGGTAGTGGCGTACTTGGTGTTGGTTCAGCTGTCGCCAGTCGTGGATCGCTTGCTCCTCGAGCCAGGGCAGCAAGGTCCGCAGGTCGCGGCCGTAGCTCTCAACCGTTCGCGCGGAGAGGCGGCGTTCATGGGCCAAATGGTGGAGAAAGCGCTCCACCCACGCCGATGGTGAACCGGGCAGGTCGGTGGACACGGGCCGCCTGCGCTGATCAGATCCCCGGCAGGGAGACAGCCTGCAGGGTGCGGCTGATGATCTCGCCCAGGCGGGTCAGGAATTCTGTGCCGTGATGGGGCGCGAAGCGCTTGGGATCGGCGCTGCCGATCGCCAACAGACCCAGCACGCCCTCGCTCTTCAGCGGTATCAGCGCGGTGGAGGCGATGCGGTCGCTCTCGGCGCCGAAGATATAGCTCAGCTGTTGCGGTTCCAGCTGACCGCAGATCGGTCGATTCTGGGTGAAAAACTCTTGAAATGTCTCGGCCTGCTCGTTGAGTGCTTCCTCCAGGTGCTCGTCGATTTGGCTCGAAGAGAAGAGCCGCAGCTCCATGGCGTCGGCCTTGAAGTCGTCGTGCAGCTCATCCTCCAGGGCGTTCAGCACCTCGTCGAAGGTGGCGGCATCGATCAGCTCCAGAGTAAGACGGTGCATGCGTTCCTGCAAGGAGTGGTTGTGCCGGGTGACGTCCAGTACCTCCTTGAGCCGATGACGGGTCTCGCGCA
>JASFJY010000257.1:0-5467 GCA_050119415.1 Chromatiales bacterium
GCGGGTGGGGAATAGGGAGGATGGTGGGGTAGGGTTCCAGCCTAAGATATTCGCTTGAAAGGATAGGATACCGCCCAAGCCCAATCGGCAGGTTCGCAGCTCCCCCCTTCAATCGATTCCCCCCCCCCGATTTCGTGGCAACGGATTCCCGGGTGTAGAGGCGAATTTCCCGGCATGGTAGTCTTTCGCGTTTCGGGGAGAGAGGCGTGACTCAGGAGAAGAGAACCCTATTACAGCGTCTGCTGCCGGTGGTGGTCGGTCTCTACAATGAGACCGCCAAACTGTCCCAGGGCGATGGGGATCCGCAACTCTGGTACAACCGGGGCTATGCGGACGGCATGGTGAAAGCGATGCGTCAGCTGGGCTACTCGGGCGAGCTGGATGGTGCGACGAGTCCTGCGACGATAGAGGTCGACGACACGGCAGGCTTTCTACCCTGGGGCAAGGCCTATCGTCACGGTTTCGAAATGGGTGAACGGGAGACCCGTGAAGTGTTGACTGGGTGATGAGCGAAAAGGAGTCTTTTGTTAGATATGAAAAGATTTGCGAGCGTTGGCGCTTATACGGTGGGACCAACGACAACACGGCTCAAGGGCAGGCTTGAAGCCCTGAACGCAACTTGATTATGGTGCAGGGTTAATAACAGGTAATGTAAATGAAAGTCGTCTCCTTCAACACCAATGGCATCCGTGCCCGCGCACACCAGCTCGGTCAGCTCAAAGCCGCCTATGATCCAGACATTATCGGCATCCAGGAGACCAAGGTGCAGGATGCCGATTTTCCTCGTGAGATGGTCGAATCCCTGGGCTATACCGCTCACTACCATGGGCAGAAAACCCACTACGGCGTGGCGCTGCTGGCTAAATCGGCTCCTGTGCAGATAAGCCTGGGCCTGCCGCAGGATGGCGAGGATGCCCAGCGGCGTCTCATCACTGCTCGATATGCCTCCCCCAAGGGGTCTGAGCTGACCGTCATCAACGGCTACTTTCCGCAGGGCGAGAGTCGCGGTCATGAAGTGAAATTTCCCGCCAAGCGCAAGTTCTACGCCGATCTGCTGCACTATCTGGAGGCGGAATTCGACCCCAACCAGCCCCTGCTGGTGATCGGCGACATGAACGTGGCGCCGCTGGACAACGATATCGGTATTGGCGAGGAGAATGCCAAGCGCTGGCTGAAGACCGGCAAGTGCAGTTTCCTGCCGGAAGAGCGGGAGTGGCTGCAGGCCCTGCAGGCTTGGGGGCTGCAGGATAGCTTTCGTTTGCAAAAGCCTGCGGTGAATGACCTCTTCAGCTGGTTCGACTACCGCAGCCGGGGGTTCGAGCGCGACCCCAAACGGGGGTTGCGTATTGACTTGATACTGGCCACCGCACCGCTGATCGCGTGCTGCCGGGATGTGGGTATCGCCTACGATATCCGCGCCATGGAGAAGCCCTCCGACCACTGTCCGGTATGGGCGGAGTTTGATTTCTGAAGTGGGCCGGATCACGCTGCGCTTCTATGAGGAGCTGAACGACTTCCTCCCCACCGGGCAGCGCAAACGACCCTTCGACTATCCACTCAGACCGACCCAGAGCATCAAGCACCTGATCGAAAACCTGGGGGTGCCCCACACCGAGGTGGAGATCATCCTGGTCAATGGCCGCTCGGTCGATTTTACCTATCAGCCGGCCGATGGAGACCGCATCAGTGTCTACCCTGTGTTCGAATGCCTCGATGTGACGCCGCTGTTACAGCTGCGTCCACAGCCGCTGCGCGAGCCCCGCTTCATCGCCGATGCTCATCTCGGTAAACTGGCGCGGCACCTGCGTCTGGTCGGTTTCGACACCCTCTTTTTCAACGATGCCGGAGACCACCGTCTGATGGAGATTTCGCTGCTCGACAGGCGCACCCTGTTGAGTCGGGATCGCGCCCTGCTGATGCGTCGCGAGCTTACCCACGGCTGTTTTATCCACGCACTCGATCCCGAGTTGCAGCTGGCGGAACTGTTACGTCGGCTCGATTTGTACCGTGCGATGCAGCCCTTCACCCGCTGCATGGAGTGCAACGGTCGATTGCTCACCATCGACAGGCAGCAGGTAGTGGGGCTGCTGCCCAAACGGGTGGCGGAACACTATACGGAATTCTGGCGCTGCAGCGATTGCGAAAAAATCTACTGGAAGGGGAGCCACTACCGGGAGCTGTCGGCTTTTATTGAGCGCGCGGCCCCTTTGTTTCCCGAAAAAGACTTCTGAACGACGATCCCGGCGCGATCATCGCGTAGGCTGCAAGGGGGAAATAGCGGGATTGTCTGTTTCTTTAATTCAGATCAAATTGCCAGCAAAGACGCAGGTCGATACCAAAACCACGGGTCTCGCTGCGAGGCTCGAAGACGCTGCCTACGAGCACGCCGTTGCTGAATAGATCGGCATCAGCGCTGCGGCCAAGTTCCCAATATTCATACCAAGGAGAAATCTGCAGGAGGAATCCCTCTCCTAGCGCTTTGTTCAAACCGAGACTGAGGCGAAAGCCGTTCTCCTGCTCCAAAGAGAGGTCCACGGGGTCGTAGCTTTGTAAAAAGTTTACCGAGATCTTCGGGCTGAACACTCTGTGCAGATGGATGTCTGTTGTCAGGGTTGTCTGGGAATCGATACGATGTTCGCTGTGCAGGCCGATCAGGGCGTATTTCCAATGGTAGGTTTCGTCAAGTCCCAAGATAAAGTCTGTCGAGCGGATATCGCGCCACCATTTATGGTAGCCGCCTCCGATCCGCAGGTGCAGGCGATGGTCATTTCGGGTGATCAGAGGGGTGTCGACATAGAGTGACAGATCGAGAAGCTCTTCATCGGTCGTGGTGTCCGCCTCGGGTGAGGTGTAGTCGGCCGTAGCCGAAGCCCAGCGGAGATTACCGCCGAAATGCCAGGCTTGTGCCGCATAGGTGAAACCCGCTGTCATTCCCGGCAGCCATCCCTGCTCACGGTCCAGGCTGATGCCTTGGTCGTCGAACTCCTCATAATCGAAATTAAGCGCCGTCACGCCAACGTAGCTACTGGCCGTAGTTGTCTGGTTAGCTGCGAATAGCGTAAGCGGTTGGAGCAGCAGCGCCGGTAACAGCAACCTGCTTATCGCTGTAGAGATGATCCTGATTCTGGTCAAATTCGGCTCCAACGTATGACTTGCCCGAATGTTTCACCCGGTTGCTTGAAAAATAACTATCCTACTGTTTTGCATGTTATTTTGTAATATTAGCCTGTAGGTCGGGTTACGCTGCGCTAACCCGACCTACAATGCAATCGCAAATCCGCATCTGAACAACGATCCCGATGCGATCATCGCGCTCCCGGGTGAAGCATTCGAGCTAAAGGTTTTCCAGTTCCGTCCAGGTGGTTATGACAGTGTCGTCGACCAGGTTGTCGCCATCGGTATCGATATCGATCTGTACATTGACGCCATCCGACAGGGCGATGATCCAGGCCTGTGAGTCGTCGGCGCTGGTGGTGATATGCAGCTCGCCTGCTGTTGGATTCACCGTCACCCCGAAATCATTGCCCGTGAAAGGGGTGATAGTCGTATAGGATACAGAGCCGTTGATTTTTGTGCTGGCCAGCGTTCCTTGCAGCGAAATGCTGTAAGTACCCGAGCTGTCGTATTGGAAGTCATAGGCATAGTTTGTCAGCTTATGCGTATGCCCCTCCAATGTGTTTGTCAGTGAATTACCGAAATGCTGAAGGTTTGTATTGCCCGACGAATCCTCTTCAAGCAGCAAGGAGATGTCTCCGCTGGTTGTGGTCGTTGTGCCACCGACACGTACGGAAAAATTATGATAATCGACATCGACGCCAAGGGTGTAGGGAGGATATCCGTCAAATTCCGCGCTGACTTGAGTTATCGTATAACTCATCGACCCGCCGAGGACAACCTCGCCATCGCTACAGCTTGTGAAGGCCACGGTGAGCGTGTCGCCAACGGTTATGGTGCCGGGGTTGCTGAGCGACCCTGTAACGCGATAGCTGCCGCTCTGTGCGCACGAATATGTTTCTGAGATGTCAACGCCTGTAGCGACAGTGCCGAGCAGACTGTTCTGGGACAGGACCTGCTTGAGTTGTTGAACGATGAGATCGGGATAGTTGAAGTCGCTTCCGGCGGTCTGTACCGAGACGCCGGTCAGCACCCCGGTGCCGAGGTTTGCGCTCTCTACGGTGCTGACCGAATTAAGCGCAGCAGCGCTGACAGGTTTGGCATTGCTGGTGGTGATGCTGACGCCGGCAGTGGGGACTGTAGTGCTGTCGCCGCCACCGCCACCGCCACAGGCGGATACAATCAGGACGGTTGCCATAAGAGCCGGGGTGGCAGGGAATTGCTTGACTGAATACATCTATAAACTCCTTTTATGATGCTCTGGTTCCTTAGATCCTTGAGCGTAACTCATTAAACATATTACAAAAATATATTGCTGAGTAAAAAACCTAATACATAGCGCTAAAGTCAACAATGCGCCAGATCAAGGCTCAAGCGTCAATGAGAAAGGCGTGTTGGTTGTCGGCGGGATGCCCCGCCAGCTGCTGGCCATCTTGTGACAATCCCGTCAGCTTGATGTTTACGATGCGATTTTCCAAAGCAATTCCCGTCGTCGGCGTCAACACAACGCGCAGGAAGTTAGGTGTGTAACCGGCCCAACCCTGCGCGCCGCTTCCCTCGATCAGGACGGGCAGACTGCGCCCGACATAGTGCTCCAGGGTCGATCGCTTCATCGTTTCGCCCAGCTTGTGCAACGCCTCGCTGCGCTGGCGCTTGATCTCCCGACTCACCGGATTGGGCAGCGTCGCCGCCTTGGTGCCCTGGCGGGGGGAGAAGGCGAAAATGTGCAGGTGGCCGAAACCGATCTCTTCGACAAAGTCCAGCGTCTGTTGCCACTGTGCCTCGGTCTCGCCGGGGAAGCCGACAATGATGTCGGTGGTGACGTTGAAGTCGGGGACCTCGGCCCGGGCGCGGCGGATCAGTTCGCGGTACTCGTCGCTGCGGCAGCGACGCGCCATACGCCGCAGCACAGTGTCCGAGCCGCTCTGCAGGGGCAGGTGGAGATGGGGCATCAAGCGGGGATCCTCGAACAGGGGCCAGAAGCGGTCGGGCAGGTCCCAGGGTTCGATGGAGCCGATGCGCAGACGGGGGATGTCGGTCTCAGCCAGCACTTGGCGGATCAGGCTGGAGATATCGCTGCCCAGGTCGCTGCCGTAGCCGCCGATGTGGACGCCGGTCAGCACCACCTCCTGAATGCCCTCCCGGTGCAAGCGGTTGATCTCGTTGATCACCTCACCGGCGGGGCGGCTGCGCTCCTCGCCCCGGGCCAGGGTGACGATACAGTAGGTGCAGCGGTAGCGGCAGCCGTCCTGCACCTTGATGAAGGCGCGCTGGCGGCCCCGTTCCAGCAGGCCGGTGGTGTCGGGCTCCAATGCGGCTTGGGGCATGGTCTTGAGGTCGAGTTCGCGGCTGA